>JBOGHR010000314.1:0-3315 GCA_050744905.1 Acidimicrobiales bacterium | reverse complement strand
CAGGGCGGCGGCCACGGCGTCGAGCCCGGCCCCGGTGCGGGCCCTCAGCGTCGCTCGGCGCACGAGGCCAGATTGTGGTCCACGTCAGGCTCCCGTGACGTCCTGGCGGAGGAAGCGGGCGGCGGCTACGGCGGCCAGCACGCCGCCGTAGGCGACCAGCGTGGCCAGGGCCACGGCCGGGTCCCGGCTGAACCCGGCGCCCTCCAGGTCGCCCCAGGTGAGCAGCACGGCGGTGTTCTCCCCGAGCAGGAGCGGGCGCAGGTCGGGCACCAGGTTGCGGACCAGGTTCTCGCCCACCGCCATCCATCCCCAGCCGGCGACCAGGGCGGCGGTGGTCGTGCGCCCGAGGGTGGCGAGCGAGGCGCCGACCACGGTGGCGAGGCTGCTGAGCAGTGAGATCCGCGCCATGGCCGCCACCAGCGAGGCCCACCAGGCGCCGTCGACGCCGGACGCCGTCCCGTGCGCCGCCACCGCGGGCACGAAGGAGGCGAGGAACAGCGCCTGGAGCGCGAACGACACCACCAGGGCGAGTGCCGCGCACGCGCCCACCCGGGCGGCGTGCAGGCGCAGCCGCCGCGGCTCCCACGTCAACAAGGTCCCGACCGTGCCCGCCCGCCACTCGGCGCCCGTCACCGACGCCCCGCCCACGAGCCCGCCCATGGCCAGGAAGAAGGCGGCCACCAGCAGCAGCCCCTCGCCGGCGCCGGGGACCCACCAGTGCCGCATGACGGCCGCGCTCTCCTCGCCCTCCAAATGCGCCCGGGCCAGGTCGAGCCCGCTGCTGCTGAAGAACGCCGTCACGCCGGCGACGACCACGCCGGCCAGCGCCAGGCCGATGAGCCCCCACGTCATCCGCCGGTGCAGGGCCCGGCGCACCTCGGTGCGCAACAGCGTCATGCCGCCACCTCCTCGGGCTCGGCCGTGAGCTCGAGGAACAGCTCCTCGAGGGTCACCTCCTCCGATCGCAGCTCGCTGGCCCACAACCCGGCGGCGGCCAGGGCCCGGTTGATCGCCCCGCCGTCGCCGCTCGGCGCCGTCACCCGCAGGAGGTGCCCGGCGCGCTCGACGTCGTAGCCGGCGCGCCGCAGCGCCTCGCCCCCCGCGGCGACGTCGTCGACCGCCACCACCACCGTGGCCGGTCCGGCGGCGGCCACCACCTCGTGCACGGGACCGGCGGCCACGCAGCGGCCGGCCCGCAGGATGGCCACCGAGTCGCATGTCTGCTCCACCTCGCTCAGCAGGTGGCTCGACACGAACACGGTCCGCCCCTCGGCCCCGAGCCGGCGCAGCAGGATGCGGATCTCCCGCATGCCGGCCGGGTCCAGCCCGTTGGCCGGCTCGTCGAGCACCAGCAGCTCGGGGTCCTTGAGCAGGGCGGCGGCCAGGCCGAGCCGCTGGCGCATGCCCAGGGAGTAGCGCCTGACGCTGTCCCCGGCGCGCGAAGCCAGCCCGACCTGGGCCAGCACCTCCTCCACCCGCCGGCGCCCGATGCCGTCCACCGCCGCCAGCAGGGCGAGGTTCTCGCGCCCGGACATGGTGGGGAACAGGGCGGGCGCCTCCACGATGGACCCGATGCGCCTCATGGTCTCCCCCAGGCCGCCGGGCACGGGCCGGCCGAGGACGGCCACCCGCCCCGCCGTCGGTCGCACCAGGCCGAGCAGGCAGCGGATGGTGGTCGTCTTCCCCGACCCGTTCGGCCCCAGGAAGCCGAACACCCCGCCGGCCGGGACGGCCAGGTCCAGCCCCTGGAGGGCGGCCGAGCGGCCGCCCCGCACGCGGCGGTACTCCTTGCGCAGCCCCTCGATCTCGATCACGTTCGTCCCCACGGTCGCCTTCCTCGCTCTCTCCGGGCCCGGTGCCGCCGGGAGCGGGCGCCCGGCGCCCGCTCCCCGGCCGGTCGGTCAGGGCTGGGCGTTGACGTACTCGCCTGTCGCCGACGGGCCCCAGCACGGGTCTCCGGCGCTGCCCATCACCTCGATGCGCTGCACCTCCCCGGCCCTCCCCCGGTGGACGAGCACGTGCAGCGGGTGGTTCCGGTCCGCCGCCGGCGCCACGGCGACGTTCGGGTTGTGCTCGAACACGCCCGTGCCGCTCAGGTCGACCTCGTTCTCGGCCCCGTTGGCGGCGATGACGACGCAGTCGCCGCTGTCCAGCACCCGCACGTGGGTGTGCGTGGCCGCTGCCGGGCCGCCCCACGCCATGACGGCGCCGAGGGCGACGCCCGCCCCGATGATGAACCGCTTCGCCATGTCCGCTCCCCTTCGATCCCGGACAGCCGTTCGACGTCCGATGCGCTGACTGACGAGCCGGGCCCCGTCGCGGGTGACGCGCACGAGGAGAAAGTTCCCGGAGACCGCCGCCAGGCGCAGTGGGGACGCCGGAGCGTCCCGCCAGCTCCCGGCGGGATCCCCCCCCTCCCCACTCGCGATCCACCCGAGTTTGCTGTCCAGGCGTGTGGGCAGGGCGCGCAACCGCCACGATCGACTCAGCTGGCCAACCGCGTGCGGCCGCTACGTTGCCGACATGCAGACAGAGCGATCACGGTTCCGCATGGGACGGCTCGACCACGTGCACATCCGCGTGCCCGATCGGGCGGAGGCCGCCGGGTGGTACGCGAAGCATCTCGGGTTCGAGCCCGTCGAGGCGTACGACTTCTGGGCGACCGGGTTCGAGGGCGGTCCGCTCCAGATATCGGCGGATGGGGGTAGGACGATGCTGGCGCTGTTCGAGGCCAGTGAGGGTCACCCGATGGTTCCGCAGCGGACCGGAGTTGCGTTCAGCGTCGACGCGGACAGCTTCCTGTCGTTCGCCCACTCGCTGCCCCGCGGGATCGACAATCCGCGTGGCGAGGATCTCAAGCTTGCCGATCTCGTCGACTTCGACATGTGCTGGGCGTTCGATCTCGTCGACCCGTGGGGTAACCAGTACGAGCTCAACTGCTACGACTACGACCGGGTAAGGGCCGAACTGGTCGACGCTGACGGAGTGGAGGCCGTCCGCTACTGGCCCCGTGAGCTCTACGCGGCGCACCTCGGCTCCCGGTCGTCGTAGCAGGACCCGAGCAACCGGGCCTGCCGGATGTGCCGTGGCGGTGGACGAGGGCCAGCCGCTCCGCTGCGCCCGGCGGGGTCCGTGCGGGTCTCCGACGCCGCCAGCCTGGTCGAGACCGGCGGGGCGGGGCGGCGTTCGTGCGGGGGATCGCGGCGTGGTGCTGGGACTCGGGCGACATCGTGGCCCGGCGGCTGGCGGCGGTGTCCCTGGCCGAGACGGGTGCCGCCACCCAAGTCGAGGTGCCGGCCGCCTTCGGGGCGGGCG
>JBOGHR010000313.1:0-3978 GCA_050744905.1 Acidimicrobiales bacterium | reverse complement strand
GGAGAGGGCGGCCGCCACCCACAGGGCGCCCGTGCCCGCCACCGCCGGGCCCAGGCTGGAGACCAGGCCGCCGCCGCCACGGTGCGGCACCGGCTCGCCGTCCGGCCCCGGGCGGAACGAGAGCGGTCCTCGGTTGGAGACGATGACCAGCTCGGGTCGGCCCATGCCGGGTGGCACGATACCCGGGTGCCGCACGTGGTCGCCGCGCCCGACAAGTTCCGGGGGACGGCCACCGCCGCCGAGGTGGCCGACGCCGTCGCCCGGGCGGCGGCGGCGTGCGGGTGGACCTGCGACCGGGCGCCCGTCGCCGACGGAGGCGAAGGCACCCTGGAGGCGATGGGGGGGAGGGTGCGCCGGGCCCGGGTGCGGGGCCCGCTCGGGGAGGCCGTCGAGGCGGAGTGGCGGATGCTGGAGCCGGGGGCGCCCGACACCCGCCCCGTCGCCCCCACCGCGGTCGTGGAGGCCGCCCGGGCCGCCGGCCTGGAGCTGGCCGGCGGGCCGGAGTGGAACGACCCGATGCGGGCGTCGACGGCGGGGGTGGGCGACCTCGTCGTCGCCGCCCTGGCCGCCCGCCCCCGCCGCATCGTGGTCGGGGTGGGCGGATCGGCGTCCACCGACGGGGGCCTGGGCTGCCTCAGCGCCCTGGAGCCCCACGCCCGCCTGGCCGGGGTGGAGCTGGTCGTGGCGTGCGACGTGACGACCACCTTCGTCGACGCGGCCGAGGAGTTCGCACCGCAGAAGGGGGCCACGGCGGCGCAGGTGGCCCTGCTGCGCCGCCGCCTGGAGCGGCTGGCCCAGGTGTACCTGGAGCGCTACGGGACCGACGTGCGGGCCATCCCCGGCTCGGGGGCCGCCGGCGGGCTGGCCGGCGGCCTGGCCGCCATCGGGGCCAGCCTGGCCCCCGGCTTCGAGCTGGTGGCCGACACCCTGGGGCTGGCCGAGCGCATCGAGCGGGCCGACCTGGTCGTGACCGGCGAGGGCTTCCTCGACGAGCACAGCTTCGCCGGCAAGGCGGTGGGCGGGGTGGCGGACCTGGCCGAGGAGGCGGGCGTCCCGGTGCTGGTGGTGGTGGGCGAGGCGTTCCACGACGGCCCCGTCCCCGCCGTGTCGCTGGTCGAGCGCTACGGTCGCCGGCGGGCGCTCGCCGACACGGTGAGGTGCGTCGAGGAGGCCGTGTGCGACCACCTCCGGGGATTACCCTCTAGAGCGTGACCGAGGGCGTCCGGCGCGCCGGCCAGGTTTCGTGGGCGCTGGTCGGCATGGCGGCGGTGCTGTTGGTCGTCGGCGTGGTGGCCTGGACGGTCCGCGTGATCTTCCCGCCCCTCATCCTGGCGGCGGCGATCGTGTTCCTCCTCAACCCGCTGGTCACCGCGCTCCACCGCCGAGGGCTCCCCCGGGCGGCGGGGGCCGGCATCGCCTACCTCGGCGTGCTGGGCTTGTTCGTGGCCGCCGCCTCGCTCATCTACCCCATCGCCGCCGACCAGGCCGAGCAGCTGGGCGACGAGTGGCCGGAGATCCGGGAGAAGGCCGAGACGTGGATCGACGACGCCGCCGACGCCTCGGAGGGCACCTTCCTCGAGTTCACCCGCCAGGAGCTGGAGGACGCGTTCTCGGAGAACGACACCTCCGTCCGCCAGCAACTCGACCAGGCGCGCGACATCGGCCTGC
Organism: Acidimicrobiales bacterium; assembly: GCA_050744905.1. Taxonomy (GTDB): domain Bacteria; phylum Actinomycetota; class Acidimicrobiia; order Acidimicrobiales; genus DATLFN01. Next base: position 2,310 of record JBOGHR010000313.1, on the reverse strand, counting down.
GGGTGTTCCACGTGCTGCTCATCCTCGTCCTGGCGCCCATCATCGGCTTCTACCTCCTCGTCGACGCCCCCCACATCCGCGACGTCATGGAGTCGCTGGTCCCCGAGCGGGCGCGCCCGGAGGTCGACCACGTGGCCAAGCGGCTCAACCGGGCCATCGGCGGGTTCTTCCGGGGCCAGCTCGTCGTCGCCCTGATCGTGGGCGTCATGTGCTCGATCGGGCTGTTCGCCATCGGCCTCAAGTTCTGGTTCCTGGTGGGGATGATCGCCGGCATGTTCAACCTGATCCCGCTGATCGGGCCCTGGGTGGGCGGCGTGCCGGGACTGATCATCGCCCTCACCACGGGCAGCACGCTGCAGGCGATCGGCGTGGTCGCGATCATGGTGGCGGTCCAGCAGGTCGACAACCACTTCATCACCCCCCAGGTGATGCAGCGGGCGGTGCAGCTGCACCCGGCGGCGGTCGTCCTCGCCCTACTGGCCGGCGGCTCCCTCGGCGGGTTCTTCGGGCTGCTGCTGGCCGTGCCGGTGGCGGCGGTGCTGAAGATCGTCGGTGCCCACCTGTGGCGGGTCCACGTGCTGGGCGAGTCGCTGCCCGAGGCCGCCGGCAAGGAGGCGGAGGGCGAGGGGCCGGGGATCGTCCAGGCGGTTGGCGGCCAGGCGCCGGCGCCGCCCCCGTCCCGCCCCGGCGAGGAGCGGGGCGAGGTGGTCGGTCCCCGGGCCGCCGCCGGCCCCGCGCCGTGACGTCGGGGGCGGCCACCGCGGCCGGAGGGAGGGGGAAGGTGGTTTGCCAATCGCCGGCGCCCCGGTCCACGATGGAGCGTCATCCAGAGCGGTCGAGGGACCGGGCCCTGCGACACCGCGGCAACCAGCGGGCGACCCCCGCCAGGTGCCAATGCCCGGAACGATGAGGAGGCAACCGTGCCGTCGACCCCACCCCCCGGCCCGTACGTCACGGGCCTGTCGTGCCGTGAGTGCGGGCGGCCCTACCCGGTGGAGGCGCTCCACGTCTGCGAGTTCTGCTTCGGCCCCCTGGAGGTGGACTACGACTACGACGCGGTGCGGGCCGCGGTCAGCCGCGAGCGCATCGCCGCCGGGCCCAGCAGCATCTGGCGCTACGCCGACCTGCTGCCCGCCCAGGCGTCGGACCCGGTGAACCTGGGCGCCGGCTTCACGCCCCTGGTGCGGGCCGACCGGCTGGCCGCCGAGCTGGGCCTGGGCGAGGTGTGGGTGAAGAACGACACCTTGAACCCCACCGGGTCGTTCAAGGACCGCGTCGTGTCGGTGGCGCTGACCAAGGCCCGCGAGCTGGGGTTCAAGGTGGCGGCCTGCGCGTCGACCGGCAACCTCGCCAACTCCGTCGCCGCCCATGCCGCCCACGCCGGCATGGACTCGATCGTGTTCATCCCCCACGACCTCGAGCACGCCAAGGTCGTCACCACCGCCGTCTACGGCGGCCGGCTGGTGGCGGTGGACGGGAACTACGACGACGTCAACCGGCTGTGCGCCGAGCTGGCCGGCCTGCACCCCACGTGGGCCTTCGTCAACGTCAACATCAGGACCTACTACGCCGAGGGGTCCAAGACCCTGGCCTACGAGGTGGCCGAGCAGCTCGGCTGGCAGGCGCCCGACCACGTGGTCGTGCCCATCGCGTCGGGCAGCCAGCTGACCAAGGTGCACAAGGGCTTCGCCGAGCTGCACCGGGTCGGCCTGGTCGACGAGGAGCCCCACGTCCGGGTGTCCGGCGCCCAGGCGGCGGGGTGCTCCCCGGTGGCCACCGCCTTCGCCGACGGCTCCGACGTCGTCCGCCCCCAGAAGCCCCGCACCATCGCCAAGTCGCTCGCCATCGGCAACCCGGCCGACGGCTGGTACGCCCTCGACGTGGTCCGCTCCACGGGCGGCGCCGTCGCCTCGGTGACCGACGACGAGATCGTCGACGGCATCCGCCTGCTGGCCCGCACCGAGGGCATCTTCGCCGAGACGGCGGGCGGCGTCACCGTCGCCACCCTGGCCAAGCTGGCGGCCGAGGGCGTGGTCCGTCCCGACGAGCGGGTCGTGGCGTACGTCACCGGCCACGGCCTCAAGACCATCGACGCCGTCAGCCCCCACGTCGGCCCCACCGTCACCATCCCGCCCACCCTGGAGGCGTTCGCCGCCGCCATGGAGGCGGACCGGGCGTAGATCTCCTCTGTAGCCCGAACGTTGAACGATGTGACGAGTTCTCGGCAGTTGTGGGGGCGTGGGGGGCTCTGCCCCCCACTGTGGCCCGCAGGCGGCTTCGCCGCCGAGGAGCCTGAGCGCCGCCGGAGGC
>JBOGHR010000312.1:0-2412 GCA_050744905.1 Acidimicrobiales bacterium | reverse complement strand
CCGCCACCGTGTGCTCGTGCAACGGCGTGTCCAAGGACGCCATCTGCGCGGCGGTGGCCGGCGGCGCCGCCGACGTGGCCGCCGTCAAGGCGTGCACGGCGGCCGGCACCGGCTGCGGCGGCTGCGTCCCGCTGGTCACCGACCTGGTGAAGGCCGAGCTGCGCCGGGCCGGCGTCGAGGTGCGCAACCACCTGTGCGAGCACTTCCACTACACCCGCCAGGAGCTGTTCGACGTCGTGCGGGTGCACCGCTACACGTCGTTCTCCGAGGTGCTGGCCCACCACGGCCGGGGCCTGGGCTGCGAGGTGTGCAAGCCGGCCGTCGCCTCCATGTTCGCCACCCTGGGGGTGAACGGCGGCTACATCCTCGAGCCCCGCCAGGCCCCGCTCCAGGACACCAACGACCACTTCCTGGCCAACCTCCAGCGGGACGGGACCTACTCGGTCATCCCCCGCGTGCCGGGCGGCGAGATCACCCCCGAGCAGCTCATCACCATCGGCGAGGTGGCCCGCCAGTTCGGCCTGTACTGCAAGATCACCGGCGGCCAGCGCATCGACCTGCTGGGCGCCCGGGTGGACCAGCTGCCCGCCATCTGGAGCCGGCTGATCGACGCCGGCATGGAGTCGGGCCACGCCTACGGCAAGGCCCTGCGCACGGTGAAGTCGTGCGTGGGCAGCACCTGGTGCCGCTACGGGGTGCAGGACTCCACCAGCCTCGCCATCGAGCTGGAGCTGCGCTACCGGGGGCTGCGGGCGCCGCACAAGGTCAAGTCGGCCGTCTCCGGCTGCACCAGGGAGTGCGCCGAGGCCCAGGGCAAGGACTTCGGGGTCATCGCCACCGAGCGGGGCTGGAACCTCTACGTGTGCGGCAACGGCGGCATGCGCCCCCGCCACGCCGACCTGCTGGCCGCCGACCTCGACCGCGAGACGCTGATCCGCTACATCGACCGCTTCCTCATGTTCTACATCCGCACCGCCGACCGCCTCGAGCGCACGTCGGTGTGGCTGGAGAAGCTGGAGGGCGGCATCGACCACCTGCGGGCGGTGGTGGTGGACGACGTGCTGGGCATCGCCGCCGAGCTGGAGGCCGACATGGCCCGCCACGTAGCCGGCTACCGGTGCGAGTGGCGGGCCACGGTGGAGGACCCCGAGAAGATGCGGCGGTTCCGCACCTTCGTGAACTCCGAGGAGACCGATCCCGACGTGGTGTTCGTGACCGAGCGGGGCCAACGGCGCCCCGCGTTCCCCCACGAGAAGCAGGAGGTGCCGTCATGACCGCGATCCTGGACCCCACCACCGTCGAGGTCGACGCCTGGGTGGACGTGTGCCCGGCCGGCGACCTGGTGGACGAGCGGGGCGTGTGCGCCCTGGTGCACGGCCGCCAGGTGGCGGTCTTCCGCACGTCGCCCGGCGAGCTGTTCGCGGTGGGCAACGGCGACCCGTTCAGCGGCGCCAACGTGATCTCCCGCGGCATCGTCGGGTCGCGCGGCGACGTGCCCAAGGTGGCGTCGCCCATGTACAAGCAGAGCTTCGACCTGCGCACCGGCGTGTGCCTCGACGACCCGTCGGCGTCCATCCCCGTGTACCTGGTGCGGGAGCGGGCGGGGCGGATCGAGGTCGCCGTCCCGTGATCGCCCCCGCCCCTCCGTCCCCCGTCGCGCCCCCGGTGCCCCGGTGACCCTGCTGGTCGACCCCCCCGGCGTCGACGGGCCGGCCGCCCTGGCCGGCATCGGCCCGGCCGGGCCCGAGCTGCTCCCCCTCGACGCCGGGGAGCAGTACCGGTTCACCTTCGCCATGGACGCCTGCGTGGGCTGCCACTCCTGCGAGGTGGCCTGCGCCGAGCAGAACGCCACCCCGGTCGACGGCGCCTGGCGCCGGGTGGGGGAGCTGGAGGGCGGCGCCTTCCCCCGGACCCGCCGGCTCAACCTGTCGATGGCGTGCAACCACTGCCTGGAGCCGACGTGCCTGTCGGGCTGCCCGACGCAGGCCTACACCAAGCTCGCCAACGGGGTGGTCAGCCACGACGCCGACGAGTGCATCGGGTGCCAGTACTGCATCTGGAACTGCCCGTACGAGGTGCCGGTCTACGACCGGGCGGCCAAGGTGGTCGCCAAGTGCGACCTGTGCCTGCCCCGCCTGGAGGAGGGCCGGAGCCCGGCGTGCGTGCTCGCCTGCCCGACGTCGGCCATCGGCGTCGAGCCGGTGGACGTCGCCGCCTGGCGGGCCGACCACGCCGGCGCCGACGGGCCCGGCCTCCCCCCGGCCGGAATCACCGTGTCGACCACCCGGGTGGACGTGCCGCCCGGCCTGCCCGACCTGGCCGCCCCCACCGACGCCTCCTTCGAGCCCGAGGACCCCCACTGGCCCCTGGTCGCCCTCACCCTGCTCACCCAGCTGTCGCTCGGGACGGTGG
>JBOGHR010000311.1:0-3115 GCA_050744905.1 Acidimicrobiales bacterium | reverse complement strand
CCCCCGCTCCTCGTCGGCGACCAGGTGGAAGGCCAGGTCGCACGCCGGCTCCCGCCCCGCCCGGCGCAGGGCGGCCAGCGCCTCCACGGCCGCCGCGATGCCGCCCTTCATGTCGGCCGTGCCCCGGCCGTACAGGCGGCCGCCGTCCAGCTCGCCGCCGAAGGGGTCCCGGGTCCATCCCGGCCGGTGGACGGGCACGACGTCGAGGTGGCCGTTGACGATGAGGACGGGCCGGTCGCCCGAGCCGACGGTGGCCAGCAGCGAGGCCCGCCCCGGCGCCGGCTCGACCTCCCGGAAGCGGGCGCCGAAGGGCGCCAGCATCTCCCGGCACACGCCCAGCGCCTCCCGCTCCCGCCCGGGCGGGTTCTGGGTGTCGACCGCCACCAGGGCGCGTGCCCGCGCGACGAGGGCGTCGGCGTCCACGGCGTCGCGCACCGCGGGAGCCTACCGACAGCCGGCGGCCGGATGGCGCCGGCGTGACGGCCGCCGCCCATGACCCCGAGTAAATAGGTCACCGAAACGGTGACCTATTTACTCGGGAGTGGGATCGTCGGGTATGGCGGGTCCCGGTCCCGCCCGCCGGGGCGGGGGATACTGGGCCCGTGGATCGCTTCGTGGTGCGCCCGGGCCCGCCCCTCGACGGGACCGTCCGGGCCGGCGGCGCCAAGAACTCGGTGCTCAAGGTCATGGCGGCGACGCTGCTGGCCGAGGGTGTGCACGTCGTGCGCAACGTCCCCCGCATCGCCGACGTGGGCGCCATGGCCGACCTGCTGGCCTCCATGGGCATGGAGGTGGGGCGGGACGGCTCGACGCTCACCATCGTCCGGCCCGCCGAGATCACCCCCGAGGCGCCCTACGAGCTGGTCGAGCGCATGCGGGCGTCGATCGTCGTCCTCGGCCCCCTGCTGGCGTCCTGCGGGCGGGCCCGGGTGTCCATGCCCGGCGGCGACGACTTCGGGTCGCGCCCCGTCGACGACCACCTGAGCGGGCTGGAGGCCCTGGGCGCCGGCTTCCGGCTCAGCCACGGGGTCATCGAGGGGCGGGCGCCCGCCCTCATCGGCAACCGCATCGTGCTCGAGGTGCCGAGCCACACCGCCACCGACACCATCCTCATGGCGGCCGTGCGGGCCAAGGGCACGACCGTCATCGAGAACGCGGCCCGGGAGCCGGAGGTGGCCGACCTGGCGGCCTTCCTCAACCGCATGGGCGCCCGCATCGTGGGGGCCGGCACGTCGACCGTCACCGTCGAGGGCGTGGACGAGCTGGTTCCCGCCGACCACGAGGTCATCCCCGACCGGGTGGAGGTCGCCACCTTCCTCGCCGCGGTGGCCATCGCCGGGGGCGAGATCACCGTCCTCGGCGCCCGCCACGACCACATGGACATGCTCCTGGCCAAGCTGGGCGAGATGGGCCTGCGGACGTCGCCCACGTGCGACGGCCTGTGGGCCGCCGCGCCCCGCCGGCTGACCTCGGCCGACGTCTCCACCCTCCCGTACCCCGGCATCGCCACCGACTACAAGCCGCTGCTGATGTCGGTCCTGTCGGTGTCCGACGGGGTGGGCATCGTGACCGAGAACCTCTACGGCGCCAACCGCTTCGGCTACGTCAACGAGCTGGTCCGCATGGGCGCCGACATCCGCATCCAGGGCCACCACGCCGTGGTCCGGGGCGTCGAGCGGCTCTCCGCCGCCCCCGTCAAGGCGCACGACCTGCGGGCCGGCGCCGGGCTGGTGCTGGCCGCGCTGGGGGCCGACGGCGAGACGGTGGTCGCCGACGGCTGGCACATCGACCGGGGCTACGACGACCTGGCCGGCAAGCTGCGGTCCCTGGGCGCCGACGTCCGGCGCGGGCCCTGAGCGGCCGGCGGAATGGGGGCCCGCCCGGGGGGGTTGTAGCCTTCGGTCATGGAAGCGCAACTGCTCGAGGCGATGGAAGCGATCCGCCCCGCCCTCCAGTCGGACGGCGGCGACATGCGCATCCTCTCGCTCGACGAGGAGCGCGGCGTGGTGGACATCGAGCTGATGGGCGCCTGCGGCGGGTGCCCGATGTCGTCGCTGACCCTGAAGGCCGGCATCGAGCGCATCCTCAAGGACCGCGTCCCCGGGCTCACCGAGGTGCGGGCCAAGGGGATCGACTTCGACACCGTCGAAACCGACTTCTGACCGCCGGGCCCGGGCGCCGGCCGCCGCCGTGACCAGCGGCGACCCGGCCGCGCTGCTGGCCGACGCCGTCGGGGGGAGCCCCCGGGCGCTGGCCCGGCTGATCACGCTGGTCGAGCACGGTGGCGACGAGGCTCGCGCCGTCGGCCGGCTGACCTACCCGCGGGGCGGCTCGGCGTACACCATCGGGGTGACGGGGGCGCCCGGCGCCGGCAAGTCCACCCTCGCCGACCGCCTGGTGGCCCACGGGCGCTCCCTCCACCGCCAGGTGGCGGTGCTGGCCGTCGACCCCTCGTCGCCCTTCTCGGGGGGCGCCATCCTGGGCGACCGGGTCCGCATGCAGGGCCACGCCGGCGACCCCGGGGTGTTCATCCGGTCGATGGCCACCCGGGGCCACCTCGGCGGCCTGGCCCTGGCGACGCCCGAGGCCGTCCGGGTCCTCGATGCCTGCGGGTTCCCGCTGGTCCTGGTGGAGACCGTCGGCGTCGGCCAGGTCGAGGTGGAGGTGGCCGGCCGGGCCGACACCACCGTGGTCGTGGTGAACCCCGGTTGGGGCGACGCCGTGCAGGCCAACAAGGCCGGCCTGCTGGAGGTGGCCGACCTGCTGGTCGTCAACAAGGCCGACCGGCCGGGGGCTGCCCAGGTGGAGCGGGACCTGCGGGCGATGCTCGACATGGACCTCGAGCCCGGCCCCTGGCGCCCGCCCGTCCTGCGCACGGTCGCCACCACCGGCGAAGGCGTGGTCGAGGTCTGCGACGCCGTCGCCGCCCACCGGTCCTTCCTGGAGGGGAGCGGGCTGCTGGCCGAGCGCCGCGCCCGCCGCCTCGACGGCGAGGTGCGCGACATCGTCCTCCACCGCCTGGCCGCCGACGCCGAGCGCCGCCTCACCGGGCCCCGCTACGACCGCGTCGCCGCCGACCTGGCTGCCCGCCGCACCGACCCGTGGTCGGCGGCCG
>JBOGHR010000310.1:0-5545 GCA_050744905.1 Acidimicrobiales bacterium | reverse complement strand
CACCCGGCCGCCCGGGGCGAGGCCGCCCGCCCGCCCGGCCGCGGGAGCCGACGGGGTGGGGGCCGGCGCCCGGTCTCGCTAGCGTCCCGGGCGATGGCGTTCCGGGGATGGCCGGCCGAGGCGTTGGAGTTCTTCGAGGGGCTGGAGGCGGACAACTCCAGGACGTACTGGCAGGACCACCGGGCGGTCTACGACGCCGCCGTGCGGGGCCCGATGGACGAGCTGCTGGCCGAGCTGGCCCCCGAGTTCGGCGCCGGGAAGGTGTTCCGGCCGTACCGTGACGTGCGCTTCAGCGCCGACAAGACGCCCTACAAGACGCACCTGGGCGCCGTGCTGGACGGCGGGGGCTACGTCCAGCTCTCGGCCGAGGGCCTGGCCGCCGGGCTCGGCTACTGGCACATGAGCGCCGACCAGCTGGACCGGTTCCGCCGGGCGGTGGCCGACGACCGCACGGGTGAGCCGCTGGCCGCCGTGGCGCGGTCGCTCGGTCGCCTGGGCATCGAGATCACGTCCATCGAGTCGCTGAAGACGGCGCCGCGCGGCTACCCGAAGGACCACCCCCGGGTGGAGCTGCTGCGCCACAAGGGCCTGGCCGCGTATCGAAGCTGGCCGGCGGCGGCGTGGCTGGGGGCCAGGGCCGCCAAGACCCGGGTGGTGGGGTTCCTCCGCACCGCCCGACCCCTGATGGACTGGCTCGACGACCACGTCGGCCCCGCCCGCGGCTGACCGCGTCGCTCAGTCCGCGTCGAACGGCGGCCGTTCGCCCCGCCGCCGGTCCCGCATGGCCTCCTCGTGGGCGTGGCGGCGGCCCTCCACCAGGCGGCCCTCGAGTGCCACGACCTCGGCTCTGGCCGCTGCGTAGTAGTCGTCGTCGAACCCCTCGACGATCTGGAAGGTCCAGCGCCCCTCGAGGACGTCCCGCCCCACCACGTTGCGCCAGAGCGTCGACGCGTCGTGGGCGTGCCCGAGCGCCGCCAGCCGGCGGGCGCTCTCCTCGAAGAGGAAGTCAGCCCGCCCGATCAGCTGGTGGAACGCGAACAGGTGCCCCCGTGCCCGCTCCACGTACTCCAGGGCCTCGCTGGCCTTGCCGACGGCGTCGATGGTCTCGCTGTCGCAGGCCACTGCCGGCTTGGTGCCCATCCGTCCTCCCCTCCGGTCCGACGCTCCCATGGTGACGCTGTCCGGTCGCCGATGGAAGGGCGGGACGGCATCCGGTGTCCGCTGCGGCGGGGGAGGTCATCGGCGTGGCCCGCCGACCCGGCCGAGGCGCCGGTCCCTGCGGCCGCCTCCGCGAGGTGCCCGGCGACGTCGAGGACGCCGGCGACGTGGGCACCCCGCCGCCGGGGTGCGAACGGTGGGAGCCGTGACGCCTGTCCTCGGCGGGGCACCGGCCCGGTTGCGCCGCCCCCGGCGTCAGGAGCGGTCGAGGGTCTGGCGGGCCTGGATCAGGTGGTAGAGCAGGATGAGCTGGGTGAGGGCCAGGGGCTCGTCGCGGGTGTCCGAGTCGATCAGGCCGAGGCAGTCGGGCACCGGCTCGTCGACGCCGAGCTCGTCCCAGATGGCCCCCTCCACCTTGCTCGTCTCCTGCCGGTCGGCGTAGGAGTGGATGTGCACCGAGTCGACCGGCTTGCCGTCCACGTCCCTGCGGAGCTTCAGGTGCATGGCCTCACGGGTGTCGTCGCCCAGGAGGGACGTGAGATCGGGATGGCTGATCGTCGGCCGGAGCAGGAGGTACGCGCTGAGCGGGTCGGTGGGGCCCTCGCCCCGCTCCTCGATGGGGGAGAACCGCACCACGATGTCGGCGTGGGCCCGCTGGGGGCGGATGAACTTCGCCGACTCGGGCTCCCGCTTCTCCAGCTCGGCCCGGACCTGCTCCTCGGTGTAGCCCCGCTTCTTGGTGTCGCGGCCGAGCTTCCAGGCGATGCGGATCTCCTCCGGCGGGTCCAGGAAGACGCTGATGTCGAAGCACGCCCTCGACACCTCGGTGTGCAGCGGGAGCAGACCCTCGACGATCACGAACTCGCGGGGCTCGACGTACTCGGGGCGCCCCAGGGTGCCGGTGTCGTGGTCGTAGACCGGCTTCAGGATGGTCTCGCCCCGCGAGAGGTGGTGCAGGTGCTGCTCCATGATGTCGATGTAGTTGCACCTGGGGTGCAGCGGGGTGAACGGCAGCGACTTGCGCTCCTCCCGGTCGTAGCGGTGGTAGTCGTCGGCTCCCACCGACGTCATGCGCTCGGGCCCGAGGGCCTTCACCAGACCGGCGGTGAGCGTCGTCTTCCCGGTGCCGCTGTCGCCCGCTATCGCCAGCATGATGGGCCGCACCCGACCGCTCGCGTCGCCGCGACCCGCCCACTCCACGCTCACGTGCCTGTCCTTCACGTCCTACCTCCGTCCGGGCCGTCGGGCCGATCCTCTCACCCTTCACGGCCAGGCTGCAGCCCGGCGCCCTGCCCGGCGGCGACGGGGACGACCACGTCCAGGCACGCCGGGCGGAAGCCGACCTCCAGCGACTCCGCCTCGCCCAGGTAGTCGCCGTCGACCTGGTAGGGGAAGGGGCCGTGGCCGACGACGGTCAGCCGCTCCAGGCCGGTGCGCCGCTCGACGCACGCCCGGCCCCCGAGGTCGCCGGCGCCCACCAGGGCGGCGGCGGCCGCCCCGACCAGGGTGGAGACGCTCAGGTCGCGCAGCACGACCAGGCCGAGGGCGGTGTCGAACCCGACGCCGGGGTTGACGCGGAACGGCCGGGGCCCGAGGAAGGTGTAGGGGTCGGTCTTGGAGCAGATGGCGAAGTAGCCGTCGATGGTCTCGCCCCCGTCGCCGTCCCCCAGCCGCACCGAGAAGCGGGGGCGGCTGCGGTCGTAGCCCCGCAGCCACGTGCCGACGGCGGCGGCGGCGAACAGGCCCTGGCCCAGCCAGCGCTTGAGGTCGCCCCGGCGCTCGACCTGGGCCACCACCGCCGCGTCGTACCCGATCCCCAGGTGGAACAGGAACCATCGGTCGCCCGCCCGGCCCAGCCCCACCCGGCGCCGGGAACCGGCGTCGAGGGCGGTGACCAGCTCCTGCACGGCGCGGTCGGGGCGGTTGGGGAGGCCGATGGTGCGGGCGAACACGTTGGTCGACCCCCCCGGCAACGGGGCGAGGGCGGTGGAGGTGCCGACCAGGCCGTTGGCCGCCTCGTTGACGGCGCCGTCGCCGCCCAGCACCACCACGGCGTCGACCCCGTCCTCCGCCGCCTCGCCGGCCAGGTCGCAGGCGTGCCCCCGGGCGGTCGTCTTGGCCACCGTGACGTCGTGGCGCTCGGCCAGGGCGCGCTCCACCAGCTCGCAGGCGGCCGCCGTCACCGCCGACGCGGCGACGTTGACGACGAGGAGCAGCCTCATCCGCCGACCGGCACCGGTCAGGTGGCTTCGGCGGCGTCCCGGAGCTGGGCCAGGCTGCGGGCCAGGAGCCGGGAGACGTGCATCTGGCTGATGCCGAGCCGGCCGGCGATCTCCGACTGGGTCATGCCCTCGAAGAAGCGCAGGTGCAGGATGGTCTGCTCCCGCTGGGGCAGCTGGGCCAGCAGCGGGGACAGGGCGACGCGGTGCTCGGCGTCGGTCATCCCGGCGTCCTCCTCGCCGAGGTGCGAGCTCATGCTGTCGCCGTCGTCGTCGCCCGGGCTGGGGGCGTCCAGCGAGGCGAAGCGGTACGCCTGGCCCGCCTCCAGCGCCTCCAGGACCTCCTCCTCCGACACCTGGGCCTCGCTGGCCAGCTCGGGGATGGTGGGGGAGCGGCCCAGCTCCTGGCTGAGGGTGCTCACGATCTTGCCCAGCCGCAGGTACAGCTCCTGCATGCGCCGGGGGGCGCGCACCGCCCAGCCCTTGTCCCTGAAGTGGCGCTTCAGCTCGCCCACGATGGTGTGGGTGGCGTAGGTCGAGAACTCCACGCCCCGCTCCGGGTCGAAGCGGTCCACCGCCTTGAGCAGGCCCACCGACGCCACCTGCACGAGGTCGTCGAGCGGCTCGCCCCGGTTGGAGAAGCGCCGGGCCAGGTACTCGGCCAGCCCCAGGTGGGCCTCGACCAGGTGGTCGCGCGTGGCGGGGGAGCGGGTCTCGGCGTACTCCGCGAACTTGCGGCGGAGGTCCTCCCGCTGGTCGGCGTCGAACGTCACGGCTCGGGCTCGGTGTGGCGGCGCTTCACCAGCCGAAAGCACGACCGCCCGCCGTCGTTCCGGTAGACCTCGTAGTCGTCGAGCAGCGCCCCCAGGATCTGGCGGCTGAAGGCGGTCAGCGTCGGGTCGGTCCCGTCGTCGTCGAACCTCCCCACCCCCTCCACGTCGAGCTGGCCCGGGTCGATGCGGTAGTGCAGCTCGACGCTGCCGTCGCGGTCCTTGTTGCCGACGAGCACGAAGCACAGCTCGTCGATGGCGAGGCGCAGGTCCTCGACCTCGTCGATCGTGAAGCCCAGGCGGCTGGCGATCCCCGACGCGGCCACGCGCGCCAGGCGGAGGAACTCGGGGGTGGCAGGGACCGCCAGTCGCACCTCGTCCCGTGCCGCCACGCCGCCTCCTCGTTCCGTCGAAGACCCACGACGCTAGTGCGGGCCCGGTTGGTCCGGAGCGCGCCCGTGGGCGAGTATGCGGGGGATGAAGGTGGCGGTGTGCGTCAAGCAGATCCCCGACCCCGCGACGCCGGGCCGCCTCGACCCCGTCACGAACACCCTGGTCCGCCAGGGGCGCCTCATCCTCGACGACTCCGACGCCTACGGCGTGGAGATGGCCCTCCAGCTGGTCGACGCCGTCGGGGGCGGCGAGGTGGTCGCCGTGTCGATGGCCCCCCGGGGGGAGACGGGAGGGCTGCGGACGGCCCTGGCCATGGGCGTCGCCCGGGCCGTGCTGGTGAGCGACGACGCCCTGGTCGGCTCCGACGCCCTGGTCACCGCCAAGGTCCTGGCCGCCGCCGTCCGGCGGGTCGAGCCCGACCTCGTCGTGGCAGCCACCGAGTCCACCGACGGCTACACGGGCACGGTGCCGGCCTCCCTGGCCGAGCTCCTCGGCCTGCCGTCGGTCACCTTCGCCCGCCGGGTAACCGTGGTGGACGGCGCCCTGGCCGTCGAGCGCCAGACCGAGGGCGGCTTCGACGAGGTGTCCTGCCCCCTGCCGGCGCTGGTCACGGTCACCGCCGGCGTCGTCGAGCCCCGCTACCCGTCCTTCAAGGGGATCATGGCGGCCAAGGCGAAGCCCGTGGACCAGCTGACGGTGGCCGACCTCGGGCTGGGCCCCGCCGACGTGGGGTGGGCCGGCGCCCGCCAGGAGGTCGTCGAGGTGGTGGCCGCCGAGGAGCGCAAGGCGGGCGAGATGATCGAGGACTCGGGAGACGCGCACGAGCGCATCGTCGAGTACCTGGAACGGCTCAAGGTCGTCTAGGGCTACAGAGGAGATCTAGGCGCGATGCCCCTCGACCGCATCTGGGTGGTCGCCGAGCCGGCCGGCGCCGGGCCGGCGACGGCGGGCCTCGAGCTGCTGACGGCGGCCCGGGGGCTCGCCTCCACCGTCGAGGCGGTCACC
>JBOGHR010000309.1:0-4972 GCA_050744905.1 Acidimicrobiales bacterium | reverse complement strand
CCCCGCTGGCCGAGGCCGACCTCGAGGAGCTGGCCCGGCCGGGCGGCGGCGAGCCGCCGTTCCTGCTCCTGCTCGACGGGGTGACCGACCCCCACAACCTGGGCGCCCTCCTCCGCACCGCGGCGTGCGCCGGCGCCACCGGCGCCGTGCTGCCCCGCCACCGGGCGGTGCACGTCACCCCCACCGTGGCCAAGGCGGCGGCCGGGGCGATCGAGCACCTCCCCATCGCCGTGGTCCCCGGGATGCCGACCGCCCTCGCCACCCTGGGCCGGGCCGGGGTGTGGACGGTCGGGCTCGACGCCGGTGCCGCCCAGAGCCTGTTCGACCTCCCGCTCGGGCCCGACCCGGTGGCGCTGGTCCTCGGCGCCGAGGGTGGGGGGCTGTCCCGGCTGGTGCGCCGGCGCTGCGACGTGGTGGCCGGCATCCCCCAGCGGGGTGCGCTGGCGTCGCTGAACGTGGCGGCGGCGGGGGCGGTGGCCTGCTTCGAGCTGGCCCGCCGCCGCACCCGCTAGATCTTCGACCTCATTCGTTCGCTTCGCTCACTCCATTCGGTCGAGTTGGATCGTGCTCCGGCGGGCGAGCGGAGCTCGCGCCGCCTCCGCCCCGTCCCTTCTCGGTGTCCGCAGCCGAAGAGGCCGCCTGCGGCGGCGAGTGCGGCCACGGACCCTGCCGCTGCGAACCCGGCGAACGAAATGAGGTCGAAGCACTGGTCCTCCCCGGCCACCCTCGCCGGGCGGGGCGCCCCCACCGCGGATCTTCGCGGCATTGGTCCCCCGCGCTCCCGGTTCGCACCCCGGGCCACGGCCGGGGGGCCCGCCGGGCCATTGACACCCGGGGGGGCCGTAGCTACAAATGACTAGCCCTACCCGCAAGCCCTCGTCGCAAACCGCAGTACTTCGGACTCTCTTCACACCACCGCAGGAGCAGAGCAGATGCCGACCCGCTGTGACCCGGCCCTCGTCGAGCTCGCCGACGCCGAGCTCGTGCGGCGGTACCACGCCGGCGAGGCCGACGCCCTGCTGGCCCTGCTGGAGCGCTACCGGCGCTTCGCCAGGGTCCGGGCCCGCGGTTACTTCCTGGTCGGCGGCGACACCGACGACATCGAGCAGGAGGGGATGATCGGGCTGTTCAAGGCGGCCCGGGACTTCCGGCCCGACCGGGAGTCGTCCTTCCGGGCCTTCGCCGAGCTGTGCATCACCCGCCAGGTCATCAGCGCCGTGAAGTCGGCCACCCGCCACAAGCACCAGCCGCTCAACCAGTACGTCTCCCTCTCCGGTACCCGGGGCGGCGGCGAAGCCGGCGAGCGCTCGCTGGAGGACGTGCTGGACCCGCTGGCCGTGCCCGACCCGGCCGACACCGTCGTCTCCAACGAGCGCCTGGCCGCCATGCGCCGCTCCATCGGCGAGGCCCTGTCGGGCCTGGAGGTCGACGTCCTGCGGCTGTACGTGGAGGGCAAGTCGTACCAGGAGATCAGCGAGCAGCTGGGCCGCCACGTGAAGTCGATCGACAACGCCCTCCAGCGCATCAAGCGCAAGCTGGAGGGCCATCTCCGCGACGACGGGGGCCCGCCGGCCTGACGGCGGCCGGGCGGAGGGTGGCGTCGGGAGGGCGGAGGACGGGAGCCCGAGGTGGGACTCGAACCCACGACCTGACGCTTACAAGGCGCCTGCTCTGGCCCTCTGAGCTACTCGGGCGGACCGGGCCCCAAGGGTAGGGTCCTTGAACTGGCGGTGGCCGGCTGGCAGGCTGCCCGGGATGCCGCTCTCCGATCGCGACCGCTCGATCCTCGACTTCGAGCGCATCTGGTGGACGCTGCCCGGCCCCAAGGAGCTCGCCATCCGCGCCCACCTGGGCCTGTCGCCCACCCGCTACTACCGCGCCCTGGCCGAGCTCATGGAGTCCCGCGAGGCCGAGGCGTACGACCCGTTGGTGGTGCGCAGGCTCCGCCTGCACCGCGACCGCCGCCGCCGGGCGCGCTACGAGGGGCGTGCGGACGGGCGGCCCCAGATCCGGTGAGGAACATGCGGCGGGCCGGCCACGCCGCCCAGGACGGGTCCTTCGGGCGCTCGGCCGGCATGGCCGCCGGGCGGGGCGCCGTCCTGCTGGCCGTGGCCGTGATCCTCGGCGTCGTGCTGCTCAACGCCGCCGACGACCCCGGCCCCGACCGGGTGGCGACGGGCGCCTCCGGGGACGACGAGGACGGCTCGGCGGGCGCCACCACCACCACGCTGCCCCCCACCACGCTGGCCACGGTGCCGCCCCGCCCGCCCGCCGAGGTCAAGGTCCTGTCCACCAACGGCACGGCGGTCAAGGGCGTGGCCGGGCGGGCCCGGGACATCCTCCAGGAGCAGGGCTACAACGTGCTGGCGCCCACTGACGCCCAGAGGGCGACGGCCAGCAACGTCTTCTTCACCTCGGCCGAGTTCGAGCGGGAGGCGCACGCCGTGGCGTCCGCCCTCGGGCTCCCGCCCACGGCGGTCGCCCCCTACCCGGCGTCGCCGCCCGTCCCCGTGGCCGACGCCAAGGGCGCCAACGTCGTCCTCGTCGTCGGCCCCGAGCTGGCCCAGCAGCTCTCCACCACCACCACCACGGCGGCCGCCCCGGCCACCACCAGGGCCACGGCGACGAGCCGCCCCTGACGCCCGGGCCCGCCGCGTCAGCCGACGCGGCGGGTGGTCGACTCGACGTCGACAGCCAGCGTGCCGGGGGCGGGCACGCCGCCCACGCCGTCGGGCGGGAGCAGGGTGAGGCGGTAGCGGCCCGTGGTGCGGGCCCGCACCGAGTGCACCACCCCGTCGTCGAGGTCGTAGGCCACCCGGGCGGTGGTGGCGAGCGACCCGTCCAGCACCAGGCGCCCGGCGTCGCCCTCGGCGTGGCGCTGCACCGGCAGGCGGTACTCGCTGTCCACCCGGGCCAGGCGCCGGCCCCCGGCCGCCTCCAGGGCGACCAGGCGGCCCTCCCCGGCCAGGCGGGCGGGGACGGGCCCGGCCAGCGCCACGGGGGCGTCGATCGTCCACCGGTCGCCCGGCGCCAGCCCCCGTTCCGACGGCACCCCCGCCGCCCCCGGGAAGAGCTCGGAGAGGCCGAGGTCGGCGGTGGCGGCCGCCCCCTCGGTCTGGCGTACCTCCACCGGGCGTCCGTGGCCGTCGAGGCGGACCAGGAACGTCGAGGCGGGCCCGTCCCGCTCGCTCAGGCGGACCTCGACGGTGCTGCCCTCCCCGTCGGACTCCAGGACCTCGTGGCGGGCCACCAGGACGGTCTCGTCGACCGCGCTCCGCGCCTCGCCGTCGCCGATGGCCGTGACCGACTCGGCCCGGACCTCGATCCGGTACTCGGCCCGCTCGCCGGCCGCCGGCACGAACCGCAATCGCACGGTGTCCTCGGCGCAGGCGGCCGGGGCCAGGGTGGCCACCGCCAGGGCTCCCGCCACCCACGCCCGCCCAACCCGGCCTCCCACCCCGTCGAGGGTAGGGGCCAGCGCCCACCGGAGGCGGGCGCCCGGCGCGGGCGGTACGGTCCCGTCGGTGGACGGACCGGGCGACGAGCTCCTCGACGCGATCCGGCGTGCCCCGGACCGGGCGGGCATCCTCACCGACTTCGACGGGACCCTGGCCCCCATCGTCGACGACCCCACGGCGTCGCGCCCGCTCCCGGCGGCGGTGGAGGCCCTCCACCGGCTGGCCGGCCGGTACCGGCGGGTGGCCGTCGTGTCGGGGCGGCCCGCCTCGTTCCTCGCCACCCACCTCGATCTCGCCCGCCGGCCGCCATCCGCCGGCCGGGGCCTGGTCGCCGTGGGCCTGTACGGGCTGGAGCGGGCCGACGGCCACCAGGTGGTGACCCACCCGGCGGGCGCCGACTGGCGGGTGGTGATCGCGTCGGCGGCCGACCGGGCGGACGCCGAGGCGCCGCCCGGGGTGATCGTGGAGCGCAAGGGCCTGTCCGTCGTCGTCCACTACCGAACGGCGCCGTCGGAGGCGGCGTGGGCCCGGGCGTGGGCCGCCGGTGAGGCGCGGCGCACGGGGCTGGCCCGGCACCCGGCCCGCATGTCCGAGGAGCTGCGCCCGCCGGTGCCGGTGGACAAGGGCACGGCGGTGGCCGAGCTGGCCGAGGGCCTCGGCGCGGTGTGCTTCTTCGGTGACGACCTCGGCGACCTGCCGGCGTTCGAGGTGCTCGACGGGCTGGCCGCCGCCGGCGTGTCGACCCTGAAGGTGGGCGTGCGCAGCGACGAGGCGCCGGCCGCCCTGCTCGACGCCGCCGACGCCGTGGTCGACGGCCCTCACGGCGTGGCCGCCGTGCTCAGCCGCCTCTCGGGGCCCCCGGCGAAGGGGCGGTGACGGCGGCCAGCTGCTCGCCCAGCCAGTCCACCGGCGTGCGCCGGTCGGCGGCGGCGCGTAGCCCGGCGGCCCTCGCCGCCCGCTCCCCGGCGCCCATGGCCAGGGCCCGCCCGAGGGCGCCGGCCGTCCCCGCCACGTCGTAGGGGTTCACGGCCAGCGCCGAGTCGCCCACCACCTCGCAGGCGCCCGCCTCGCGGCTGAGGACCAGCACCCCGTCGCGCTGGTTGACGCAGGGCCCCTCCAGGGCCACCAGGTTGAGCCCGTCGCGCACCGGGTTCACCAGGAGGACGTCGTAGCGGCGCAGGGCGGCCAGCGAGGCGGGGAACGAGTCGGCGGCGTCGAGCAGGATCGGCGTCCACGACGGCGTCGACCACGTGTCGTTGATGCGGGCCACCAGCGCCTCGACCTCGTTGCGGTAGGCGAGGTACTCCGGCAGCGAGTCGCGCGACGGGTAGAGGGAGGCGGCGAAGACCACCTGCTCCCGCCACGCCGGCTCCGCCTCCAGCAGCGCCTCGAAGGCGAGGAACCCGCGCAGGATGTTCTTGGACAGCTCGATGCGGTCGACGCGCACCACGAGGCGGCGGTCGCCGACCTGGTCCTCCAGCTCGGCCAGGTGGCGGTCGCACTCCGGCGACGCC
>JBOGHR010000308.1:0-5783 GCA_050744905.1 Acidimicrobiales bacterium | reverse complement strand
GGCCACCGGACAACGAGGCCCCACGGGCCGAGACGCGCCCATGGAGGCCGCCCGGGAGGGCATCGCAGACGTCGTCGGCGCCGACGGCGGCGAGGAGGCGCCCGGCGTCCGCGCCCGTCTGGCCGTCGTGGCTGCCCTCGAGGACCACGTCGGCCAGCTCGCCCGAGAACAGCGCAGCATCGTGGCGGGCCACGAGCAACGCCCGGCGGAGGTCCCGGAGACGGAGCGAGGGGAGCGGGACGCCGTCGAGCTCGACGGCGCCGGCGTCGGGGTCCGCCACCCGGGCGAGGAGGTCGAGCACGGCGACCGCGTCGCGGGGTTCGAGGACGGCCAGGGCCAGGAGCTCGCCGGGGCGCACGTCGAGGTCGAGGCCGCGAAGCGAGCCGTGACGCACGTCCCGGAAGGCCACACGACCCGGACCGTCGGGGACGTGCCGGTCCCCCTCGGCCACGGGGGCGGAGGAGTGGAGGAGGTCGGCCACCCTCGCCGCCGAGGCGCGGGCCTTGGCGAGCTCGGCGCCGGCGAAGCCGAGTCTCCAGAGGGGACCGACGAGGAACTGGGTAACGCCCACGGCGGCGACGAGGCCGCCGATGGTCATCGTCCCTCGCGCCGCCAGGGTGCCGGCGACCGCGGCGACCACGGCGATGAACACCCCCGTGGCCATCACGGTGGCTCCTTCGTGCACGGCGGCGAACCGCGCCGCCGCCAGCCCGGCGCCGAGGGACCGCCGGCTGGCGGCCCGGTAGCGCTCGGCCGCGGTGGGGCCGGCTCGCAGCCCCCTCAGGACCCGGACGCCCGCCACCAGGTCGGTGGCGAGGGCGGCCGCGTCAGCGGCGACGGCGCGCTGCGCGCCCGCTCGTCGCTCCAGGGGCCGGACGAGGCGCTGGAGCAGCCACACGACGAGCGGGAGGCCGACGATCACGACCACCCCCAGCTCGACGGAGATCACGAGGAGGACGGCGGCGGTCACCAGGAGCGCGGCGCCCCCGGCGACGCCGGCCGCCACGGCCACGAGCACGCGAGCGGCGGCGGCCGTGTCGCCGTTGGCCACGCTGACCACCTCGCCCCCCTGGCGGGAGGAGTCGACGCCCACGGGAGCGACGGTGCGCGCCGCCAGGTCCAGGCGGAGGCGGTGCGCGCTCTCCTCGAGAGCGGCTGTGAGGAGCCGCTCGCCCCACCGCCACGACGTCGACAGCACGGCGAACACGGCGACGAGCACGGCGAGCCACCGGCCCAGGGCGGCGGCGTCGCCGGTGACCACGGCCCGGTCGATGACGGCGCCCGCCACGACGGGCACCATGATCTCGCCGATCTGATGCGACACGAACAGGGCAGCGGCCCCGTACACGCGGCGGCGTTCCGCCCGCGCCACGGCCCGGAGGAGCATCGACGCCGGGGCGGCGCCTGCGGGCTCGGGGGCTAGCGCCATGGGTGACTTGGCCGGTGCGGTCGAGGCGAGCCGGTGGCGATGGGGCGGGCGACGGTCCGGGGGAGTGGCACGGCGCAGGGGCACGAGGGCGTGCAGGGTCGAGCGAGGAGGTGAGGGACCGCCGATCGCGTGCTTGGTGACTGCCGGCGCACCGCCGGGATCTTAGGTGGTCTTGACACCTGAGGTTAGGTGCGGCTTAGATCAAGTGTGAGGCGTGGCTATCAGGAGGGCGGAGGACATGGGACGGGTGAACGTGCGGGTGACGGCCTTGGCTGTCGTCGCCGCGATGACGGTCGGCGCGTGCGGCGGCGGATCCGGGACGACTGCGGCCACGGACGGGGACGCTCCCGAAGAGCCTCGGTCCGCGTTCCCGGTCACGATCGAGCACAAGTACGGCAGCACGGAGATCCCCCGGGAGCCGACGAGGGTGCTCTCCCTCGGCTTCCAGGAGCACGACGCCATCCTCGCCCTCGGCGTGACGCCCACCGCCGTGCGCTACTGGTTCGGCGACAAGACCGACGTGATCTTCCCGTGGGCCGAGGACGAGGCCGCCGGCGCGACGCCGGAGATCCTCGAGATGCCTTACGACAACCTCAACTTCGAGAAGATCGCCAGCCTGAAGCCCGATCTCATCCTCGGCATCTACTCGGGCATGACCGACAAGGACTACGAGATGCTGTCCGGCATCGCACCGACGGTGGCGCAGACGGACGACTACGTCGACTACGGCGTGCCGTGGCAGGACATGACGCGCACCGTCGGGCGGGCGCTCGGCCGGGAGGATCGGGCGAACGAGCTCGTGGCGGCGTTGGAGGGTCGTTTCGCGGCGCTGAAGGCGGAGAACAAGGCATTCGCCGGGAAGAAGGTCGCGGTCGCCACCTACTCGGGGGCGGGCAGCGCACCCGGGTTCTTCGCCTCTGAGGATCCTCGGTCGCGCTTCTTCACCTCGCTCGGCTTCGAGGTGCCGGCCGAGCTGGACGAGATCGCCGGCGACCAGTTCTTCGGGACGGTGAGCCCCGAGCGGCTCGACGTGCTGGACACCGACGTGCTCGTGTGGGACCAGCTGCAGTACGTGGACGGTGGTCCGGCGGCCATCAAGTCGGACCCGCTCGTGCAGCAGCTCGCCGTCATGCAGCAGGGTCGTGCGCTGTTCCTGGAAGGCGACCTCGAGAACGCCTTCGCGTTCAACTCGGTGCTCAGCCTGCCCTTCGTGCTCGACCGGCTGGTCCCCATGCTGACCGACGTCGTCGCCTAGCTGCGGAGGCCACCCTCGCCGCCGTCGCTGGGCCTCGAGCCTCCGGGCCCGGCGGCGACGGTCCGACCCAGGTGACAGAGGCAGTGCGGATGGCGCTCGACGGTCGAAGGGACCTCGCCTCGACGGGGTGCTCGACCTCGGCTCCCATCTCCGTCGCGGCGAGCGATCCCGGCGCGGGAGGGCTCAAGGCCATCGCGGCGACCCGGGCGACCGGCGGCGACGTCGGCGGTGTCGTAGAGGGGCTCGCCGTCGGGGCCGGTGCGGGTCACCTGGCCGGCGCCCGAGCCTCGGCGCCTTCTGGCCGGAGCCGGCGGAGTGGCGCGGGCAGGTGCGTTCAGCGCCTTCCTCTAACTTCGGGGAGTGGAGGAGCGTCGGACCTGAGCATCCAGAACGGGGGCCGAATCGCCGACAAGGACCGTCGTGAGCCAACAAGGTGGCCGCTTGCCTGAGCAGCTTGGCGAGGAGTTCGATCAGGTCCTGACCGCCGCCAGCGTGGGTGCTGTTGGGCGGCTGAGCTCCTGTGGCGGTTTCCTGGCACCCGCCATCGCCGGCTACCTGCGCGTCCAGGGAGCGGCTGAGCCGGACGACCTGACGAGTGAGAGCAGATCTCCAGGCTGGTCCGAGAGGCGTGGCCGGAATAGGGCTGGAGCAGGGCGTCGTCGGTCGAGGGACGGGCGCCCCGGCTGAGCTTTGATGCCAGCAGGGGCGGCAGAGCGGATCAGTGGAGGTAGATCCACCGCCCCTCCGAGGGCGTCCCGGACGCGTTGACCGCGAAGAGCAGGTAGTGACCCTTCTGGGCCTGGGAATGCGGATGCAGGCCGTTCGGCGCGGTGACGATGATCTGGCTCGGGTTGGCGTGGTCGTGACGGTTGGCCATCTCGATCACCTTCTGCTCGCTGTCGGTCTGGTGGGTGACGGCCATCGGTCGCACCAGCACGACCTTGGTGATCGTCTCGGCCTCGGGCGACGAGATGGTGAAGGTCTGCCCCGTGGTGCACCAGGTCCGGCGCCGCGGAGATGGTCGGGCGGGAGGCGAACACGTAGGGGGGGCTGAAGATCTCGACCTTGGTGTTGTTCCAGCCGGCCATCATCACCTGGCCGCTCGGCAGCAGGAGGGCGACCGAGTGGTAGTTCCTCGCCGATGGGAGCTCGGCCAGGGCCGTCCACGCACTCGTGGCCGTGTTGAACAGCGAGCAGGGACTGTTGGTCGTCGTGGTGCCGCCGGCCACGAAGACCGTGCCGTTGGGGAGCAGGACGGCGCTGGCCAGGCTGCGGTCGATGCCGTCCGGGAACGGGGTGGCCCCGCCCCAGCTGGCGGCGCCGGACAACGACGTGACGTCGGCGACCTCGTAGGTCCCCTGGTCGCCGCCCACGCCGCCGATGACCATGACGCGCACGTAGGGCGGAGTGCTCGACAGCACCAGCACCGACATGCCCTTGGTGCGGTTGGGCGACGCGGTCTGGATGTTGTTCCAGACGCCGGTGGCGGTCGAGAAGGTATTGGTTGCCTCGCTGTAGATGTCCATGTCCCCGCCCCGGTCCCCGCAGGTGACCAGCACCCGCTCGTCACCCAGGGCCACCGCGGTCGGGTACCACTTGGCTTCGGACATGTCGTTCGCCGTGCGGGTCCACGTCTTGCTGGGCGGGTCGAACACGTAGCCGGCGCGGGCCAGGACGTTGTAGCCGTAGCCGCCGCCGCCCACCGACAGCAGCTTGCCGCTGGACAGGAACACATGGTGGCCGCACAGCTGGGAATAGCCGCCGGGCATCAGGTGCGGCTGGTTGGCCGGGTCCTCGAAGGTGGACGGCGCGGTGTTGGCGGGATCCCAGAGCAGCGTCGTCTCGTCGGCGGTGATGAACAGGACCTTGCCGGTGTGGCAGAGCGCGGCGTGGATGACGCCGCTGTAGCTGCCGGGTCCACGTCGCGCGATGTCGACGGGGAAGTCCTCCCAGCTGCCCCGTAGTAGGTGCGTGAGGTGCAGGAAGAGGCCGGGGAACGGCCGGTGCCCGAGCAGCTTGGCCGCGTCCAGCTCCTTGAGGTGCCGGAAGCCGAGGGCGAGAGCTCGTCGCGCGCGCGCAGGATCTCCGCCGCCAGGGCCAGCTGCTGCGCCCGTTCCCGGCCGCCCTCCGGCCGATGCTGCCCGCCCGCCTCCGGTCCGTGGTCTTCTCCGCCGGGCGTGACCAGTTGAAGCCCGCCGACCTCGGCGTGGGCGATCGCCGGCTCGGGTGCCAGCAGATCCTCCGGGCGCACAGCGTCGTTGATGGCTCGCAGGACCCGCCGGTGGACCGCGGCGTCGGCCAGCAGCGCCGCCGTGTCGACGGCCCTCCTGGGTGCAGCCTTCGGCGGCGACTGCTTGGCGGCCTTCCTCGGTGGCGTCTGCTCTCCTTCGACTGCTCAACAGCTCGGGTCAAATGGGGCGAAAACGACACTGCGGCCCCCAGTATGAACAGGCACGGCCTGGCGTTCAAGCGCCGCCCGGTCCGGACGGGCGGTCATGTGAGGGACACCACCGGCCCGGTGTCGCCGGCAGGCACGGGCGGCGGGGGCGGCTGCCCTGGTGGCGATGTTCCTCGCCGCCGGCTGCGGCGAGGAGGCAGGCACCGGCGCCACCGCCGCGTGCGACGCGTTCATCGAGATCGACGGCTTCGAACTGGACCACGCCGGCCGGGCTACGGCGTGCGCTACAGTGGCCCAACGTCGTGAAAAGTTTCACAAGGAACGTTCAAGGCCTGGAGGCGCCCTCCCGGGCGGCCGGAAGGAGGAGGTGGATGACCGATCGCAGAGCCCAACGGGGCCCGGTGGCGGCACCGGGGAACTACGTGTACGCGTGCCTGCTCCTGCTGCTCGCCGAAGCGCCGAACTATGGCTACGGCCTGGCCGCCCGCCTGGCCGAGCTGGGCCTCGCCAACGTCGACTCGGGAACGGTGTACCGGGCCCTCCGAAAGCTCAACGACGAGGGCCTGGTCGAGTCGTGGTGGGAGCCGGGCGCCGGGCCGGCCCGCCGCCGCTACGCGGTGACGCCCGCCGGCGCCGCGTACCTCGAGGAGTGCACCCCCACCGTCGCCGCCAGCTCGCGGTCGCTCGGCTCGTTCCTCGCC
>JBOGHR010000307.1:0-2361 GCA_050744905.1 Acidimicrobiales bacterium | reverse complement strand
GGGACGTCGCGCTACATCGCCGCCGTCGCCGCCCACCCCGGCGGCAACGGGTACTGGCTGGCGGCCCGCCGCACCCTGGCCCGGCCGCCCGAGGCGCGCCTCGCCGGGGCGCAGGACTCCATCCGGGCCAGCCAGGGATCGTCGTGCTGGCAGCCCGGCCCTCCGCCGGCGCTGTGCGTCGACACCGCCGGGTTCCCGCCCGCGGCGTCGATCCTGAACGTCCGGCGGGGCGAGACCGTCACCGTGCGCTTCGACGGCCCCGACCCGCCGCTGTCGGCCCGGGTCTTCCGGTTCGACGCCCCCGCCACCGACCCGGGCAGCGTCCGCGAGCTGGACCCGGCGGGCACGCTCAGCTTCGTCGCCGACCAACCCGTCGGCCTGCACCGCATGGGCCTCACCACCGGCTGGGTGCAGGGCAGCGCCAGCTACCTGTTCCGGCTCAACGTGCGCTGAGCGGCGGCGTCGCGCTCCGAGCGCAAGTGGCAGCGGGGTCCATCACGACCCGGCACGCCTCGTCATCGACGACACGGCGTCGTGCGAGCTATTGGGGAGCGGCAGCATGGCAACATCCCGTGCATGGCAGCCGCACACCAGCGGCCCCCCCCGCCGACGATGAGCGGGGATGCTGGAGATCGGCACGTCGGTTGCGCCGCCCGGTGGGTCCTCGGCCGGACGCGGCGCACCGACGAGCGCCCCTCCGGCGCTGTCTCACCGGTGATACGATGTGGGCGGTGAGCGAGGCGTCGATCCGAGACCTCCGTAATCATGGCGGTGAGGTCGTCGATCGCGCCGCAGCGGGAGAGCGCATCACGATCACCCGCGACGGCGAGGCGGTCGCCGAGCTCCGGCCCCTTCCGCGCAAGCGCGTCACGGCAGCCGCTTTGATCGAGCGGTTCGAGCACCTGCCGGCCGTCGATCCCCGGCGGTTCCGGGACGATGTCGACGGCGTGGTCGATCAGTCGCTGTCGTGACCGCCACCGCAGGGATCCTGGACACCAACACCCTGATCCTCGTCAGTCGGATCCACGTCGGGGACCTTCCCGCTGAACCGCTCATCACCGCGATCACACTCGCCGAGCTGTCCGTCGGTCCGCTGGTGACCGACGACGAAACCGAACGGGCCGCGCGGCAGACCCGAGTTCAAGAGGCGGAGGCCGTGTTCGAGCCGTTGCCCTTCGACGCCGCCGCGGCGCGGGCCTACGGACGGGTTGCGGCTTCTTTGCGGCGCGCCGGTCGGAAGACGACGCCACGTGCCTTCGATGCCCTGATCGCCGCCACGGCCATCGCCAACGACCTTCCGCTCTACACGTGCAACCCTCGAGACTTCGACGGGATCAGCGAGGTGAGCGTCGTCCCGATACCGCACCCGGACACCGGGTCCTGACGAACGGGCCTCGCTGCCCCACTGGCCAACGGCGGACCGGCCTTGCCGCCGATGATCTGTGGGTCGTCGCGAGTTGTCTCGTCCAAGCACGCTGCGGGCATGTCGTGCGCTCCGCTCTCTCCCAGGCAAGCCGGCAATTGATCTGGCGCGCCGTCGCTTTCGCGACCCAGCGCACGCGCCGGGCCCTCCTGCTCTTGTCGCCGCTGGACCTTCTTTTCCGGTTTGGCGACCGATCGTGTCGTGTAGCTCCACCGGAAAAGAATGGTGTTCGAGCCCCCTTGGTGCAGCTGTGGTGCAGGAGCGCATCCGGCCCCTCCGCCCGGGTGCCGTTGGCGCCCGTTCACCCCTCCTGCCAGGGCTTTGCGGTGCGGTGGGCGTAACAGGACTCGAACCTGTGACCTCAGCCGTGTGAAGGCTGCCAGGGCTCCGCGCCCGAGGCGGCGGATTTAGCCCGAATCCACCGATCAGGTTCGGCCGATCGTCGTGGCGGGACGTTGGTGACATCGGATGGGTGAGGACAGCCGAAGGGGCATCGGCCATGGCCACGGGCCGCTGAGCGGGCGTGGTGGACCAGGACCTTCGGCGGTGCTTCGGCGCTGGATCTTCGACGGGTCGGCACCGGTGGCCGCCGCCCTCTGCTGGCCCTCAGGTGACGAGCACGACGCCCGGAGGTTGGCCAGCGAGGAGTCGAAGCGCTGGGCCCACGTCCATCTCATCGGTAGGTGCAGGGTGAAGCGGCGGGCCGAGGTGGTGATCCGGCCCGGCGCCCGCAGGTAGCGCCGGCGCAAGGTGTCGGTGGCGATCAACGACTCGCCCAGGCCGATGCGGCTCACCCAGCGCGCCATGTTGTGGGCGATGACGTTGATCCCCAGCCAGGCGGCGTTGGCCCCGAAGCGCCCCGAGGGCATGTGGTTGAGCCCCACGCCGTACTTGAGGTCGCGGATGGTGTTCTCCACCTCGGCGTGGCGGCGGTGGTC
>JBOGHR010000306.1:0-2395 GCA_050744905.1 Acidimicrobiales bacterium | reverse complement strand
GCTTCGGGCGGAGGCTCCGGCGCTGACGCGCCACACCGGGCCGCCGCAGCAGCCCGGTCGTGACGGTGGACGGCGGCGGGCTACTCGGCCTGCAGCTCGGCCAGGCGCTGGTCGACCCGCTCCCGCTCACGCAGCAGCGCCTCGCGCTCGGCCTGGCCCTCGCCCTCGCCGGCCATGGCCTTGTCGATGAAGTCGACGATGTCCTCCACCGCCCGGCGCACCGCGACGGCGTCGTCGGGGCCGAGCACCCGGCCCGACCGGTCGGACTCCACCACGTCGGGGTCGTGGGGGATGATGCCGGCCAGGGGGACGGCGTACTCGGCGCACACGGAGCCGAAGAACTCCTCGTCGTCGGGCAGCAGGGCCTTGTTGCCCACGCCGTAGACGAGGGGGATGCCGAGCTCACGAGCCAGGGCGATGGTGCGCCCGGCCGTGAGGATCGACTTGCGGGACGGCTCCATGACCATGAGCAGCACGTCGGCGTAGGCCAGCGTCCCGCCCGAGCGGGAGAGGTGCTCGAGGCCGGCCTCCATGTCGACGAGGGTCACGTCGGCCTCTTCCTCGATGGCGGCTCCCAGGAGGCTGCGCACGGCAGCGTGGCTGGAGCACGTTCAGCCGGCGCCTGCCTGGGTGATGGCCATGGCGTTGAGGAGCGTCACCTCCGACGGGGTGCGCACGCCGTACTGGCGGAGGAGGTCGGCGGGCGTGATGGCGCCGCTGCCCGTGCCCACGACCAGCGACCGGGGCAGGACGGGCACCGACTCGGCGGCCGCCGCGTCGAGGCCGAGGCTGAGGGCCAGGTTGGGGTTGGAGTCGGTGTCCACCGCCAGGACCCGCTGCCCCCGGCTGGCGTACACCTGACAGAGCAGGGCCGACGCCGTGGTCTTGCCCACGCCGCCCTTGCCCACGACGCCGAGCTTCATCGGCACTCCCTTCACGGTTCGCAGATGGGGCGAGTCTACCGGCCAGGTCCCCGACGGACTACCGGGGGGCGGCGTCCTCGTCCACCAGCCACAGCACCCGGTCGGCCCGCACCCGGCCGGCGGGCAGGTCCTCGCCGTCGGCGATGCGCTGGAGCGCCTCCCGCTTGCCGGCCCCCGACACGGTGAACACCGCCAGGCGGGCCCGGGCGATGCCGGACAGGGTGAGGGTCATGCGCTGGAGGGGGTGGGTGCCGGTGGGGTCCTCGTTCATCACCACCAGGCGCCCGGGGTCGGCGTCGAGGGCGGGCGAGCCGGGGAACAGCGAGGCGGTGTGGCCGTCGGCGCCCAGGCCCAGGTGGACGAGGTCGAAGCGGCCCAGCTCGCCCACCCGCAGCTGGTAGGGGTCGGGGCCGTCGTCGCAGCGCATGGGGTGGACGGAGCGGGCGGCGCCGATGCGCTCCAGCAGGGCCTGGCGGCCGAGGCGCTCGTTGGAGTCCGGGTGGTCGGGCGGCACGCAGCGCTCGTCGCCCCAGTAGACGTCCACCAGCCACCAGTCGATGCGGTCGGCGGCCTCGGCGGCCAGGCGCTCGTAGCAGCGCCGGGCGGTGGCCCCGCCCGACAGCGCCAGCGAGAACTCCTCGCCCGGGCGGGCGCCGAAGGCGTCGATCACGCAGTCGGCGAAGGCGGCGGGCACGTCGTCGACCACGAAGAGCTCGCCGTTCACCCTCCGCACACTAGGTCGGCGCCCCGCGTCGGCACCGCCCGATGCAGTCGCCGCCCGCCGGCACCACGGCGGACGGCCATGACTTGCCGCCCGCCGCAGGCCCGGGCTAGGGTCCCCCGAGCATCCTGAATCAGCACATTCGGCCCCTCGACCAGAGGGGCCTTGCGTTTGCGGTGGCACCGCAGGCGTGCACGAGGAAGGAGCATCACCACGTGACGGCTTGGCAGCGCAGCACTGCCCACGTCCCCGGCGACGAGGGCACGGTCCCGCTCTAGACGCAAGACGGTTGCTCCACGGCGGAGTCGCACCACAGGGGTAGGTCGGAGCGTTCCTCGCGCGCCTGCGGGCGGGAAGGGCGCAGACCTGGTCGCGACGATGCGCGCCGAGCACGAACGCGCCCGAGAACCCTGATTGGAGAGCCACTTCCACGCCATGCGCCTCGATCTCGTCATCCCCGCCTACAACGAAGAAGCACGCATCGACGCCACCCTCCGGGCCTACCGCTCGGTCGCGTCGTCGTTCGAGCTGAGGTTCACCGTCGCCCTGGACTCGTGCAGCGACGCCACCGGGGCGGTCGTGTCGGCCCACGCCGCCCAGGATCCCCGGGTTCGCTGCCTCGAGTTCCCCAAGCTGGGCAAGGGCGGCGTCGTCCGGGAGGCGCTGCGGCACTGCGACGGCGAGCTGGTCGGCTTCGTCGACGCCGACGGCGCCACGCCCCCCCGGGAGCTGCTCCGCCTGGCCGAAGCGG
>JBOGHR010000305.1:0-2956 GCA_050744905.1 Acidimicrobiales bacterium | reverse complement strand
GAACGGGACCCTCCGGGGTCCCGTTCCGATGCCAGAGTCGGCGGGCGGTCAGGGCTCGGTGACGGCGCCCCGCTCGGCGCCGGTGACCAGCCGGGCGTACTTGGCCAGCACGCCGGTGGTGTAGCGGGGCTCGGGGAGCTTCCACTCGCCCCGCCGCCGGGTGATCTCCGCCTCGTCGACCAGCACGTCCATCCTGCGGGCGGTCACGTCGATCACGATGCGGTCGCCGTCACGGACGAAGGCGATGGGGCCGCCGTCCACCGCCTCGGGCGCCACGTGGCCGATGCAGAACCCGTGGGTGCCGCCCGAGAAGCGCCCGTCGGTGACCAGCGCGCAGTCGCCGCCCCGCCCGGCGCCCTTCATGGCGCCGGTGACGGCCAGCATCTCCCGCATGCCGGGGCCCCCCTTGGGCCCCTCGTAGCGGATGACGACGACGGTGCCGGGCTCGATGGCGCCCGCCAGCACGGCCTCCAGCGCCCCCTGCTCGCCGTCGAAGACCCGGGCCGTGCCCTCGAAGCGCGACACGTCGATGCCGGCCACCTTCACCACCGCCCCCCGGGGGGCCAGCGACCCGGCGAGCACGGCGATGCCGCCGTCGGCGTGGATGGGCTCGGACAGCGGGTGGACGACCGAGCCGTCGGGCGCCGGGGGGTCGAGGTCGGCGAGGTTCTCGGCCATGGTGCGGCCGGTGACGGTGAGGCAGTCGCCGTGGAGGAGGCCCGCCTCCAGCAGGGCCCGCATGACCACCGGCACGCCCCCCACCCGGTCGACGTCGACCATGTGGTAGCGGCCGTGGGGCCTGGTGTCGGCCACGTGGGGGGTGTGCCGGCCCACCCGGTCGAAGTCGTCGAGGGTCAGCTCCACCCGGGCCTCGTTGGCGATGGCCAGCAGGTGGAGCACGGCGTTGGTCGACCCTCCGAGCGCCATGACGACGGCGATGGCGTTCTCGAACGCCTCCTTGGTGAGGATGCGGCGGGGGCGCAGGCCGGCGTCGAGCAGGCCCATCACCGCCTCGCCGCTGCGGCGGGCGAGGTCGTCTCGCCGGGGGTCGACGGCGGCCGGCGACGCGCTGCCGGGCAGGGACATGCCCAGGGCCTCGCCCACCGCCGCCATGGTGTTGGCGGTGAACATGCCGGCGCAGGAGCCGATGGTGGGGCAGGCGTGGCGCTCGACGAGGGCCAGCTCCTCGTCGGTCAGGGAGCCGGCGGCGCGGGCGCCCACCGCCTCGAACACGCTGACGACGTCGAGGCTGCGCTCGGCCGGGTCGCCGGGGATGCGGCCGGGCAGGATCGACCCGCCGTAGAGGAACACCGACGGGAGGTCGAGGCGGGCGGCGGCCATGAGCATCCCGGGGAGCGACTTGTCGCAGCCGGCCAGGCTCACCAGGCCGTCGAAGCGCTCGGCGTGCATGACGGTCTCCACCGAGTCGGCGATGACCTCGCGGCTCACCAGCGACGCCCGCATGCCCTCGTGGCCCATGGAGATCCCGTCGCTCACCGCGATGGTCACGAACTCCATCGGGTAGCCGCCGGCGGACCGAACCCCCTCCTTGGCCCGCTTGGCCAGGGCGTCGAGGGGCATGTTGCACGGGGTGACCTCGTTCCACGACGACGCCACGCCGACCTGGGGCTTGGAGAAGTCCTCGTCGGTCATGCCGACGGCGCGCAGCATGGCCCGGGCCGGCGCCCGCTCGAAGCCCTCGGTGACCTCGCGCGAGCGGGGGCGGTTGTCGGTCGTCATCGGCCCGAGGATAGGCGTCCGGCGTCGATCGCCCATTTCGCCCTTGACTCGGCCCCGCCGATCCGCGACCTTTCCAGGGAAGCCACGGCGGTGGCACCGAGGAGAGCGAGGCAATGGTGGGACTTCGTATCGCAGGTGGGTTGGTCGCGCTCGGCATGGCCTCGACGCTGGTCGTCGGTGCGGCGGGCGCCGACCCCAAGGGCGAGGCCATCCCCCTCGACTGCGACAACGGCCAGAGCTACGTGGTCTACGTCAACGGCAACGGCGAGTTCACGCCCGGCCACGTCGCCGACGGCACGGCCGTGGTGGTGCCCGTCGCCTTCGGCGAGTTCACGGGCACGGTCCGCGACCCCGACGGCGACGTCGTCGAGACGTTCAGCGAGCCGGGGAGCACCAAGGGCCGGTCGGCCAAGGGCGTGAAGGACCCGGTGACGTGCAGCTTCTCGTTCAGCTTCGTGGGCGACGGGTCGGATCCCGAGTTCCCCGAGGGCTACAGCTTCGAGGGCAGCGGGACGGTGGTGGTAAGGCTCACCCCCAGCCGCTGAGCGGGGGGCCGGCTGATCCGGATGACCGCCCGTTCAGCCGGGCGTGAGGGAGGTCAGCGTCTCGCTGGTCCGCCCCGAGAAGGTGACCACCCCGTAGCGGCCGCTGGAGCTCTCGTCGTGGCGCACCACCAGGCGCCGCTCCAGGGAGATCCACAGGGTCTGGGTGAGGGTCGCCACCAGGTCGCCCGACAGGCCCAGCACCACCTCGACCACGAGCGCCGGCACCGCCTCGCCGCCCACGGCGACGGTCTCGGCGCGCACGGCCCGGAACGTGGAGTCCACGCTGGTCTGGCCGTCGGTCGACGTCAGCCGCCAGGTCCACGTGCGCCCCGGGGCGGCGTCGGCGGGCAGGGCCAGGACGGGCGGCGACGCCCGCACCGCCTTGTCGAGGCCCTGGTCGGTGAGGCGGAGGTAGGCGAGGTCGGCGCCGGCGACATCGAGGCGCAGCACCTGCTCGGTGGTGCGGGTGAACGCCCGGCGCACGCTGCGCTGGTCGGCGCCCGACGGCGGGTCCACGGTGAGGGTGGTCTCCCCGTCGCGGGACTGTGGCCCGCCGACCGAGGAGGTGAACTGCCCGGTGGACGCGTAGCGGTAGGTGCCCGGCGCGGTGAACGGCAGGCCGGGCGCCGGGGGGGCGGAGGTCGTGGTGGCGTCGGGCCGGGTCGTCGCGC
>JBOGHR010000304.1:0-1998 GCA_050744905.1 Acidimicrobiales bacterium | reverse complement strand
TGGGGGCGCCGTGGCCGGAGGCGGTGGAGGCCCTCGCGGCGGCCGCCGGCGCCCTCGTAGACTGACTCGATGGAGTTCAGGCGGATCAACGGGCTGCCGCCCTACGTCTTCACCGTCATCAACGAGCTGAAGGTGGAGGCTCGCCGCCAGGGCGACGACGTCATCGACCTCGGGTTCGGCAACCCCGACATCCCGTCGCCCGACGTGGCCGTGGAGAAGCTGGCCGAGGCCGTCCACAACCCGCGCAACCACCGCTACTCGTCGTCCAAGGGCATACCCAAGCTGCGCCTGGCGGTGGCCGACCTGTACCTGCGCCGCTTCGGCGTCGAGCTCGACCCCGACGCCGAGGTGGTCACCACCATCGGGGCCAAGGAGGGGCTGTCGCACCTGATGTGGGTCCTCCTCGGCCCCGGGGACTCGGCGTTCGTGCCGTCGCCGTCGTACCCCATCCACGTCTACGCCGCCCTGTTCGCCGGCGCCGAGGTGCAGCAGATCAGGGTCGGCCCCGACCAGGACTTCTTCGCCAACGTGGTCGAGGCGTGGGAGAACCAGTGGCCCAAGCCCCGGGTGATCGTGCTGTCGTTCCCCCACAACCCCACCACCGCCTGCGTCGACCTGGCGTGGATGGGGCGCATCGTGGACTTCGCCCGCGAGCACGACGTCGTGCTCGTCCACGACTTCGCCTACTCCGACACCGCCTTCGACGGCTACCAGCCGCCGTCGGTCCTCCAGGTCCCCGGCGCCAAGGAGGTGGCCGTCGAGCTGTACACCCTGACCAAGTCGTTCTCCATGGCCGGCTGGCGGGTCGGCTTCCTGGTCGGCAACGCCGCCGTGGTCCAGGCCCTCACCAAGCTCAAGAGCTACCTCGACTACGGCACCTTCCAGCCCATCCAGATCGCCGCCACGGTGGCGATGAACGAGGCGGCCACCTACCCCAAGCTCGTCAACGACGTCTACCAGAGCCGCCGCGACGCCTTGTGCGAGGGGCTGGGGCGCATCGGCTGGGCGGTCGACAAGCCCCAGGGGACGATGTTCGTGTGGGCGCCCATCCCCGAGCCCTACCGGGCCATGGGCAGCCTCGAGTTCGCCAAGCTCCTCGTGCAGGACGGCAAGGTGGCGACGTCGCCGGGGGTGGGGTTCGGCCCCGGGGGCGAGGGCTACGTGCGCTTCGCCCTCATCGAGAACGAGCAGCGCATCGCCCAGGCCGTGCGCACCATCCGCCGGGGCCTGCCCGCGCTGTGAGGAGGATCGCCTCGCAAGCAGAGCTTGCTCGGCGAGCTGGCGGTGCTGCGGCCCGCCGCCACCGGCGGGATCCTGGTCGCCACGCACTGTGACGGTTTCCTGTACCTTCGTGGCCCGGAAATGCGGCGTTCACCGAGCCGCCCTACCGTCGGGGCGATGACCACCTACGTCGTGCGGGTGTGGCTCCCGGACCGGCCCGGGGCCCTCGGCGCCGTGGCCAGCCGCATCGGGGCCGTGCGGGGCGATCTGGTCGGCATCGACATCCTGGAGCGGGGCGCCGGGCGGGCCATCGACGAGCTGGTGGTCGAGCTGCCCAGCGACGACCTGGTGCCCCTGCTCACCGCCGAGATGGGCCAGGTCGACGGGGTGGACGTGGAGGACGTGCGCCTGGCCGTCGCCGCCGACCACGACCACCGCCTGGGCGCCCTGGAGGCGGCGGCCGAGCTGGTGGAGCAGCTCGGCCTCGAAGGCCTGTTCACCGAGCTGTGCCTGCACGCCCGCCGGACCTTCGACGCCGACTGGGCGGTGCTGGTCGACCTCGACGGCCCTTGCCCCATGGCCACCGCCGGGAGCGCCCCGCCGGCGGCCTGGCTGGCGGCCTTCCTCCACGGGGCCTCGGCCGCCGTGGTGGGCGCCGACGGCGGGCCCGACGACGTGGCGTGGGCCGGCCTGCCGACGGCCCACCAGGCCCTGGCCGTCGGCCGCCAGGGGCGGCCCTTCCGGGCCCGGGAGCGCCGCCAGCTCGTCGCCCTGGCC
>JBOGHR010000303.1:0-1504 GCA_050744905.1 Acidimicrobiales bacterium | reverse complement strand
CCGCCACCCGGCAGCCCCGGCGGCGCAGGGCGCGGCCCAGGTCGCCGGCGGCGCAGCCCACGTCGAGCACCCGGCGATCGCGGCCCACCAGCTCGACCAGGAGGGTGTGGCTGGTGTTGGCGTTGCGGAGGTCGATCTCCGCTTCGTACTTCATCGCGCTTCCCCCGCTGCGTTCCGGCGTCGCATCCCCGTCGAGATCGACAGGAGCCTACCTTTCCGCCGGCTCCG
Organism: Acidimicrobiales bacterium; assembly: GCA_050744905.1. Taxonomy (GTDB): domain Bacteria; phylum Actinomycetota; class Acidimicrobiia; order Acidimicrobiales; genus DATLFN01. The sequence continues at coordinate 1,276 of JBOGHR010000303.1, read as the reverse complement.
GCTCCGGGCGCCCCGGGCGCACGGGCCTCGCCTAGGGTTCGCAGCCGTGGGACGACCTGGCGGGCGCCGCATCGCGGTGGTGACCCCGGAGCCGCTGACGGCGCGCATGGCGGGACCCGCCATCCGGGCGTGGCACATGGCCGAGGCGCTGGGCGCCGAGCACGAGGTGGAGCTGGCGACCACCGCCGCCTGCGAGCGCTTCCACTCCCGCTTCCGCGCCCGCCACGTGGCGGGCGACGAGATGCGGGCCCTGGAGCGGTGGTGCGACGTGCTGGTCTTCCAGGGCGGCCTGCTGCGGGACCACCCGTTCCTGCACCGGTCGCGCAAGGTGCTGGTGGCCGACGTCTACGACCCGTTCCACCTGGAGAACCTGGAGCAGACGGCGGGCCAGCCGGCCACCGAGCGCGATCGCACCGTGCGCCACCACACCGAGGTGCTGAACGAGCAGCTGCGCCGCGGGGACCTGTTCCTGTGCGCCGGCGAGCGCCAGCGCGACTTCTGGATGGGCAGCCTCGCCGCCCTGGGCCGGCTCAACCCGGCGAACTACGACGCCGACCCGACCGGGCGCTCGCTGGTGACGGTCGTCCCCTTCGGCCTGCCGGCGGGGCCGCCCCAGAAGAGCCACCCGGTCGTCCGGGGCGTCGTGCCCGGCATCGGCTGGGAGGACAAGGTGGTCCTGTGGGCGGGCGGCGTCTACAACTGGCTGGACCCGCTCACCCTGGTGCGGGCCGTCGACCGCCTGCGCCACCGCGTCCCGGCCGTGCGGCTGTTCTTCCTCGGCCTCCAGCACCCCAACCCCAACGTCCCGGCCATGCGGGTGGCCGGCGAGGTGCGGGAGCTGGCCGGGCGGCTGGGGCTGGTGGGCAGCCACGTGTTCTTCAACGACGGCTGGGTCGAGTACGAGTCGAGGGCCGACTTCCTGCTGGAGGCCGACGTCGGGGTCAGCACCCACCTGGACCACGTCGAGACGGCCTACTCGTTCCGCAGCCGCATCCTCGACTACCTGTGGGCCGGCCTGCCGGTGGTCGCCACCGGAGGCGACCCCTTCGCCGACCTCATCGAGGCCGAGGGGCTGGGCGCCGCCGTGCCGCCGGGCGACGAGGCGGCGCTGGAGGCGGCCCTGGCCTCGGTGCTCGCCGACGACCGCCGGGCCGGCGAGTGCCGCCGCAACGTCGCCCGGGTCGCCCCCCGCTTCACCTGGGACGTGGCCCTCGAGCCGCTGGTGGCGTTCTGCCGCGACCCCCGGCGGGCGCCCGACCTGGCCGCGGGGCGGGCC
>JBOGHR010000302.1:0-2837 GCA_050744905.1 Acidimicrobiales bacterium | reverse complement strand
GCCCTGCTCCACGCCGGTGGCGCGCAGGATCTGGCCCACCAGGGTGGCCTTGGCCGCCCGGGCCGAGGGCTTGAGGCCCATGGCCTCGGCGATGGCGTGGAGCTCGTCGCGCTCCTTGGCCTCCAGGACCGAGCGCTCGAGCTGTTGCCCTTCACTCATCGTGCACCTCGCTTGCTCGCCGCCGTGGGAGCCACGGACTGCTGGGGGACGGCCTCGATCGCCTGGTTGAAGACCAGGTCGATGACCCGGGTGAGGGTGACGTCGAGGTTGGTGGACGGGATGATGGCGACCCCGTGCTGCAGGGCCAGGGACTTCACGTACTTCTGCTGCTTGCGGATGTTGGCGAAGAACTCGACGTACCGGTCCGACGGCCGGTTCCGCACCTCGTGGGCCCGCACCAGGAGGTGGTTGCGGTGCAGGTCCTCGTCGTCGACGGTGACCACCACCTGAACGACCACCGCCTGGCCGGCCAGCCGGTCCTTGTCGAGGAAGCCGGGCACCACGTGGGCCCCCTCGACGATGAGGTCGGTGCCCTCCACCACCGCCCGTGAGATCAGGGCCTCGACCCCGACCGCCACGGCCGACGCCTGCTCGCCGAAGCCGATGAGCACCGGGTCGGCGCTGCGGGGCAGCGGGTGGCGCACCAGGCGGGCGGCGTCGAACGACGAGGTGTGCAGCGTCGGCATGAGGTCGGCGCTGAACATGGCCCGCATGACCTCGCGGATGGCGTCGGTGGGGATCACGCGCGTGATGCCGAGGCGGTTGGCGAGCTGGGTGGCGATGGTCGACTTGCCGACGCCCGGCGCGCCGCCGATGAGGACCACCAGCGGCACGTCCAGCTGCATCACCCGCTGCCACTTGGCGAACGACGTGGCGTAGCGCTCCCCCTCCTCGCCCCGCAGGACCTCCAGGACCAGGTCGACCAGCTCGGCGCCGGTGACGGCGGCGGCCGCCGTGCTGCCGGCCGCCTGCAGGCGCCGCTCGACGACCTCGGCCACGTGGAAGGCCCGTGCCGGCGACAGGCCGGTGGCCATGATGCGCGACGCCATCAGGCCCTTCGAGTAGGGCAGGCCGAAGTCGTCGCCGCGGGCCGTCACCTGTCGCTCAGCGGTCTTGGTCACGGATCGGTGCTCGCGGTCGGGGTCGGGGGCGGGGTGCAGGGTGCGGTCCGCTCAGGAGGCGGTGAACCGCTGCCGGGCGAGGTCGGCGATGCCGAGGCCCAACTCGTCGAAGGACGCATCACCGCTGATCGTCTCCACCCGGTTGTCACAGAAGACCACGTCCATCCCCCGCTCGACGGCCAGCTTGGCGGCGACGTCGACCGCCGCCGCCTTCAACTCGACGACGAGCACTTCGGCGTCCCGAGATCCCTCGAGGTCCGCCTGCAGGAGAGGGCGGTTGGCCAAGTTGTGGGAAGCGCCGACGACCCGGGCTCCGTGGCGTTGCTCGAGGTGTGCCGCCAGGTGCGCCCTAGCCGACGGTGGAGCGGTGGTTGCGTAGAAGACGCGGCGTCCGGCGACTGGGGCGAGGGGGGTGGGCCGGAGGATCACACGCACGATCCGAGGTTGGTCCGACACCCCTTGCACCAGCCTCCCGACGTCACCCTCGAACGAGGCTCGGAGACTCGAAGCCGCAAGCGATGTTGCCGCAATGGTAACCACGATCAGGTCGGCGAGCAACACGCGGTACGCGCCGAGGTGCCCGGTGACCAGGTCGGGGTCGGCGGTGAAGGGCACGACGAGCACGGTGGCGTCGGCGTGGGCGGGCGGCAGGCACTGGCCGCTCCCCTCGAACTGCACCAGCCCCTCGGGCCGGGCGTTGGCCAGGGCCACCCCGGCGGCGAAGGTGTCGTCGGCCGGGGCCCCGGCCAGCCCGCCGCCGCACCGGCGGGTGCCGATGGTGGCCACGCCGGACATCACGGCGTCCTCCAGGTGGTCGCTGGCGGCGTGCCGGCCCGAGCGGGCCAGGGCCAGGAGGCCGGACGGGGTCAGGTCGAACGTGGCCGGATCGACCAGCTCGGGCTCGGGCGGACCGCCCCGGCCCATGGCGACGACCACAGGCGGGGTGCCCCGCTCGCGCAGGACGCGGGCGAGGTGGGCGCTGACCGACGTCTTGCCGGTGCGCTTGCCGGTGCCGATGACGGCGACGGACGGCTTGGTGGCCAGCCGGGGCCGCGGAGGCGGCTCGAAGGCGAAGTCGGCGCCGGCGTAGCGGGCGCCGGCGGCCAGGGCCCGGGCGGCGAGGCGCATCCGCGCCCGGTTGTCGATGACCGGCTCGTCGGACAGGTCGTAGACGAGGTCGGGGTGAAAGGCGGCCAGCCCGGCCCGGAGCGCCTCCTCGGGGGTGGCGCCGGTGACGACCGGCACCCCCAGGTCGGTGGGGTCCCCCCCGACCTTCTCGGTGCCGCCCAGCATGGCGGCGCCCACCACCGACGCGCCGGGGTGGCGGTGGTCGAGGCGGGCGATGGCGGCGACCACGACCGACGGGTAGTGCTCGCCGTCCACCAGCACGAGGGTCCGCGCCGGCGGCCGGCCCGCGTTCCCGTTGGTGTCGGAGGTCGGAACGGGCCGCAGCGTAACTGAGGCTCCGCCGCCGATCCGCGGGTCGGTCGTCGGGAGGGTGGTGAGGCGGGGCCGGGATGCAGCCGCCCTGGTCGAGGTGGGCCAGGCCGCCCTCGCCGGCCGCCCGCACGCCCCTCCCCGCCCGGTCCTGACTGGTGCCCGTTGTCGAGAGAACTCGTTGCCCCACAAGGGTTTCTCCCTTGCGGGCGCCGGGGAACGAGTGTACGATATGGGGGTGATCGAGGCCCTGGAGGCGGCGGTGGAGGACCTGGCCGG
>JBOGHR010000301.1:0-3099 GCA_050744905.1 Acidimicrobiales bacterium | reverse complement strand
GGCCCGTCGCCTCTCGCCCGCCCGCCGCCGGTCGCCCGCCGGGCGCCGTCGGGGGACCGCGTGGGCGCTGGTCTGCGTTGTCACCGCTCGCCTCCCTGGTCGCTTCCTGAGCTCCACCGCGACGCCGCCCGCGCCGGCGCTGGGCCGCTGCCCACGGCCCGCCAGCGGGCACCGGCCAACCCGGCGATGGCCAACAGCACCACGCCGCCTACCAGGGCCGTGAGGATGCCGGTGCGCAGGCCGGGCCGGGCCGGGGCCGGGCCGGGGCCGAAGCGCACGGCGGCGGCGAAGACGTCCTGCTGCTGGCCCGGGCGCGAGTTGCGGGTGTCGGTCCACGCTGCCACGGCGGCGTGGTCGGCGGACACCAGGCCGAGCCGGGAGCCGAACTCGATCAGCCCGGCGGCGGACGGGATGGGGTAGCGGGGCCCCACCGCCGAGCTCGACGGGAGCGCGCTCAGGCGGACGTTGGGAGCGAAGCTGGCCCCGCCGTCGTCGGAGAAGGTGTACGAGACGTGGTTGGCCACGTTGTCGACGTCGTGGCGGCGGTCGTAGAAGACCACGTCGAGGCGTCCCCCGGCGGCCAGCGCCAGGCGGGGCTGGTACTGGTGGCGGCCGTTGGCGAGCGGGTCGTCGTTGGCCCGCACGGGCGGGCCCCAGGTGCGCCCGCCGTCGGTGGAGCGGCGCACGAACACGTCCCAGTCGCCGTTGCGGGCGTCGTGCCAGGCGGCCCACAACCGTCCCCCGCCCCCGGCCGCGACTGCCGGGGGGGGCATGGTGAAGATGAGCATGACCCGCTCGGGCGGGACCACGGCGTCGTCCACCACGACGGCCGGGGGGAACGTGCGCCCGCCGTCGGCCGAGCGGGTGGCCACCAGCGACCACGTGCCCTCCCAGGTAGGCCCCTCCAAGCCCTGGTAGTCCACGGCGTCGTCGCCCAGGTCGTAGTAGGCGACGGCCACCTCGTGGTCCGGGCCCACCGCCAGTGCCGGCGCCACCACGCGCGCCCGGCCGTCGCTGAGCGACACCGGGGCCGAGAAGCTCTCGCCGCCGTCGTCGGAGTGGGCGGCCATGACGGGGTTGGCCACCGCCGCGAAGCCCCCCAGGGTGGGGGGGGCGCCGGCCGCGATCCACACGAGGTGGATCCGGCCGAGGGCCCCGAGGCTGGGGTCGATGGCCATGCGCACGGCGAAGCTGTGAGGTCCCAGCACCCGCCGGGGCGGGGAGAAGGAGCGGCCGCGGTCCGGCGAGGTGGTGAGGAAGGCGCCCATGGGCGTGTTGCCCGTCCCCCGCAGGCCCACGAACAACAGGTACAGGGTGCCGTGGCGGTCGAAGCCCACCTCGGGGGCATAGCAGCGGTCGGCACCGTCGGGCAGCCGGGGCACGGGGTCGACCTCCACCCAGCCCCGGCCGCCGTCGCCCGAGAGGTGGAGGGCACAGCCGAACACCGGCAGGTCGACCCTGCTGGCCAGGGCCACCACTCGAGCGTCGGTGGGGTCCACCGCCAGAGCGGGGGAGTTGTTGGCACGGATCTCGCTCAGGTCCACGGCCGTGACCGGAACGTCGTCGCCCACCGTGGGAGACGCCCCCGCCCCTACCTCGGTGACGAGCACCGCCCCGGCGACCAGCGCCGCTCCCGCCACGGCCCGCCACCGGCGGGTGCGGCTCATGGCTCCTCGTCGTGACCGGGTGTCGGCGCCGTGGCCTTCCGTCCGCCTTTGGCGCCCTCTTGATGCTGGACGTCGTCTCCCTTGTCGCCGTCACCCGCCCCCGGCGGCGTCCACGGCCGGGCGTCGGCCCAGCGCAGCTCGAAGCCGTCGGCCTGCACGCCGGCATAGCCGGGATGCTCGATGAAGACGGTGGTGGGGTAACCCGCTTCGGGGGCCACCGGGTCGTTCATGCCCACCAGCAGGGCCTCACGGTCCACCACCACCATCTTGAGGGGCAGCTCGTCGACCACCCGGGCCTCCACCCCGGCGTCGTGGTAGGCCCGCAGCCACGCCTGGGCGGCGGGATCGTCCAGCGCCCCCTCCTGGTACAGCACCCGGGCCCGTACCCCCCGGGCCAGGGTGTCGATGACCACGGGGTTGACCTCGTTGGAGGCGTAGGGGGGGCGGGTGAACATCACCAGCTCGGTCTTGGCCCGGGTGAGCAGCTCGTTGTAGATCTGCTGCACCTGGGCGGCCTGGCGCACGATGTGCACGTAGGGCTGGGCCAGCGAGGGGGCCTCGGGGAACGACTCGGCCAGCATCTCCCGCACCCGTGCCGAGCGCTTGGCGTGCTGGCGCAGCCGCTCCTCCTGGTTGGAGTACATGCGGGCCAGCACCTGGTCGCGCCCGGGGCAGACCCACACCGCCGCCCCCTCGGTGGGCAGGCGCTCGGCCAGGCGCTGGGCGCCCAGGTCCTCGAGCACCTGGTACACCGCGGTGCGGGGCACGCCGGAGAGCTCGGCGATCTGGGGCACCTTGGCCGGTCCCAGTCGCAGGAGCGCCAGCAGCACCCCGGCCTCGTTGGGGGTCAGCCCCAGGAGGGTGAACTCCTGGCGCAAGGCGTCGGGGATGGGACCGGGTCCCGGCGCCGGAGCGCCCGCCCCGTTGGTCTCGTTGCGCTTGCGTGCCACCCGCCCTATCCTGCCCAGTTGTCACGACATTTACAACTTTCGGTTGCCATCGCCCGGCGGACGTGGTTGTATCTGACTAGTCACCGGCCCCTATGTGGCTGGTAACCAGTATGGAGGGGAGGCGCCATGGGGCGCAGGCGGGCGGGGATGGCGGCCATGGTGGTGGCCGCCCTGGCGACGGGGGGCAGCGCCATGGCTTGGGCGTGCACTCCCAGCGCCCACCTGGTGCCCATCAGCCCCGCGACCGGGGAGGTCGGCAGCCGCATCACGGTGGCCGGCAGGGCGTTCCACGCCGCCGAGGTGGCCATCCACTGGGGCGGTGCCGACGGGCCGCTGCTGGCCACGGCCACGGGGCCGTCGTTCTCGGTGCCCGTGACCGTCCCCCCCGCCGCCCCCGGCGTCTACCTGGTGGTGGCCATCCAGGCCGGCTCCACCAACCCGGCGGAGACCTTCGAGGTCACCGCCTCACCTGAACCGGCCCC
>JBOGHR010000300.1:0-3690 GCA_050744905.1 Acidimicrobiales bacterium | reverse complement strand
CCGTCGAGCCGCTCCCCGGCGGGCTGCCGCCGGCCACCTCGTCGCCCACCCCGTGCCAGGCGTCGGCCAGGGCCTTGACGTGGACCGCGACCTGCCGCAGGCACCGCCGCGTCTCGTCGGGCACGCCGGCATGGGCGTCGACGGCGGCCAGCACCGCCGTGATGGCGGTCAGCCGCTCGTTCGCCTGGCGGACGCCGTCCGGCCACCCGGGCCCCTCTGCGCCGATCATCTTCGCCCTCCCCCCGACCGGGTCCGCCACCGGTCTCAATTCACTCTCAGTGTGACGCATCGTCGCGGACGGTGCAATTGGCGCCCACCGGTTCCCGCGCCGGCGAGCGCCGCCGGAGGGTCCCGGGCGACGGGTGGGCTGGACGTAGACTCGATTCGGATGAGAGCCGTCGTCGAGCCCCTCGAGGGCAACAAGGTCAAGCTCAGCGTCGAGGTCGACGAGGGCGAGTTCGACAAGGCGGTCGAGGCCGCCGTGCGCAAGATCTCCCGGGAGGTGAAGGTCCCGGGCTTTCGCCCCGGCAAGGCGCCCCGCCGCCTCATCGAGGCCCGGCTGGGCCCGGGGGTGGCCCGCCAGGAGGCGCTGCGGGAGTCCCTGCCCGAGTTCTACGCCCGGGCCCTGCGGGAGACCGAGGTCGACCCCATCGCCCCCCCGGAGATCGACATCACCTCCGGCGAGGAGGACGGCGCCGTGTCCTTCGACGCCGTGGTGGAGGTGCGGCCCCAGGTGTCGGTGGCCGGCTACGGCGGGCTGCGGGTCACGGTCCCGTCGCCGCTGGCCGGCGAGGCGGAGGTCGAGGGCCACATCGAGCGCCTCCGCCGGCAGTCGGCCGAGCTGCGGTCGGTGTCCCGCCCGGCTCAGACCGGCGACCACGTGTTCCTGGACGTGAAGGGAGAGCGGCAGGGCGAGGCCGTCGCCGGCCTGACCGCCGACGACTACCTCTACGAGGTGGGCAGCGGCATCGTGGTCCCCGAGCTCGACGAGCACCTGGCCGGGGCCAAGGTCGGCGACATCCTCGGGTTCACGTCGGCCATCGACGACGGCGAGCCGGTCACCTTCCGGGTCCTGGTGAAGGACGTCAAGGAGCAGGTCCTCCCCGAGCTCACCGACGAGTGGGCCAGCGAGGCCTCCGAGTTCGACACGCTCGACGAGCTGAGGGCCGACATCCTCCAGCGCCTCAGCGCCGGCAAGCGGGTCCAGGCCGCCATCGCCGTCCAGGAGGAGACGATCAAGGCCCTCACCGAGCTGGTGGCCGAGGACGTCCCCGAGCCGCTCGTCCGGCCCGAGATGGAGCGCCGGGTGAGGGAGCTGGGTCGGCGGCTGGAGGCCAACGGCGCCACGCTGGCCCAGTACATGGCGGCGTCGGGCACGTCCGAGGAGGAGTTCGTCGACGCCCTGCGGGCCGAGGCGGTCACCGGCGTGAAGGCCGACCTCGCCCTGCGGGCGGTGGCCGAGCTGGAGGGCGTGGAGGCCACCGACGACGACGTCGAGGCGGAGATCGCCAGGCTGGCCGAGCGCATGGGCCGCCGGCCGGCCGAGGTGCGCACGGACCTCGAACGGCAGGACGCGATCGCTACGGTACGCTCGGACGTGCGCAAGGCGAAGGCCCTCGAGTGGCTCGTCGACCACGTCGAGATCGTCGACGAGGAGGGCCACCCCGTCGACCGGTCGCTGTTGTCGCAGGATCAACCCGGCGCCCCGTCGGGGGCAGACGAAGCGGAGACCCAACCGTGATCCAGCCCGCCTACAACTACCTCGTCCCCACCGTCGTCGAGTCGAGCAACCGGGGCGAGCGGGCCTACGACCTCTACTCCAGGCTGCTGAAGGAGAACATCATCTTCCTGGGCACGCCGATCGACGACACGATCGCCAACCTCGTCTGCGCCCAGTTCCTGTTCCTCGAGGCCGAGAACCCCGACAAGAAGATCGACCTCTACATCAACTCGCCGGGCGGCGACATCACGGCGCTGTTCGCCATCTACGACACCATGAAGTACATCAAGCCGAACATCTCCACGTTCTGCTACGGCCAGGCGGCGTCGGCGGCGGCCGTCCTGCTGGGCGCCGGCACCAGGGGCATGCGCTACGCCCTGCCCCACGCCCGGATCCTCCTCCACCAGCCCTACGGCGGCGCCGCCGGCCAGGCCGCCGACATCGAGATCCAGGCCAAGGAGATCCTCCGCATGCGCGATCTCCTCAACGAGATGATCGCCCGCGACACCGGCCAGACCGTCGAGCGGGTCAAGGCCGATACCGACCGCGACTTCATCATGAGCGCGGCGGAGGCCTGCGAGTACGGCATCATTGACGAAGTGATCACCACCCGGGAGCTGGCGGAACTTCCGCAGGCCGCCGGGGTGAGCTGAGGCGGGGGGAGTCAGTGGCCAAGTTCGGAGACGGTGGTGACCTGGTCAAGTGCAGCTTCTGCGGCAAGTCGCAGAAGCAGGTCAAGAAGCTGATCGCCGGTCCCGGCGTCTACATCTGCGACGAGTGCATCGACCTCTGCAACGACATCATCGAGGAGGAGCTGGCCGAGTCGTCGGAGCTGCGCTTCGACGAGCTGCCCAAGCCCCGTGAGATCTTCACCTTCCTGAACGACTACGTGATCGGCCAGGAGCGGGCCAAGAAGATCCTCTCGGTCGCCGTCTACAACCACTACAAGCGGGTCCAGGCCGACGCCTACCACGACGCCGAGGTCGAGCTGGCCAAGTCGAACATCCTCCTGCTGGGGCCCACCGGCTGCGGCAAGACCCTGCTGGCCCAGACGCTGGCCCGGATGCTCAACGTGCCGTTCGCCATCGCCGACGCCACCGCGCTGACCGAGGCCGGCTACGTGGGCGAGGACGTCGAGAACATCCTCCTCAAGCTCATCCAGGCCGCCGACTACGACGTCAAGAAGGCCGAGACGGGCATCATCTACATCGACGAGATCGACAAGATCGCCCGCAAGTCGGAGAACCCGTCGATCACCCGTGACGTCTCCGGCGAGGGGGTGCAGCAGGCCCTGCTCAAGATCCTGGAGGGCACCACCGCCTCGGTGCCGCCCCAGGGGGGGCGCAAGCACCCCCACCAGGAGTTCATCCAGATCGACACCACCAACATCCTGTTCATCTGCGGCGGCGCCTTCGCCGGGCTGGACAAGATCATCGAGAGCCGCATCGGCCGCAAGGGCATGGGCTTCCGGGCCGAGATCAAGCGCCAGGCCGAGCGGGACGAGGGCGAGACGCTGGGCCACGTGCTGCCCGAGGACCTGCTCAAGTTCGGCCTCATCCCCGAGTTCGTGGGCCGGCTGCCCGTCATCGGCGCCGTCTCCGGCCTGGACAAGGAGGCGCTGGTGCGCATCCTGGTCGAGCCCAAGAACGCCCTGCTCAAGCAGTACCGGAGGATCCTCGAGCTCGACAACGTCGAGCTCGAGCTCACCCCCGACGCCCTGGAGGCGGTGGCCGAGCAGGCCCTGCTGCGGGGCACCGGCGCCCGGGGCCTGCGGGCCATCCTGGAGGAGGTCCTCCTCCACGTGATGTACGAGCTGCCCAGCCTCCCCGAGATCGGCAAGTGCGTGGTCGACCGCTCGGTCGTGCTCGACCGGGTCCACCCCACCCTGGTCCCCAGGCAGCAGGACAAGGAGACCAGGCCCCGCCGGGCCGCCTCCTAGCTCGACCCGGTGCCGGAAACGACACGGGATC
>JBOGHR010000299.1:0-2384 GCA_050744905.1 Acidimicrobiales bacterium | reverse complement strand
GGCCGGGGCCGGGCAGGTGCAGGGGGCGCCGTGGGTCCAGGCGGAGGGCACCGAGTGCCCGGCCACCCACCCGGTGAAGGCCAAGCTGTCCAGCATGCTGTACCACCTGCCGGGGATGGCGGCGTACAAGCGCACGCGCCCCGACCGGTGCTACCTGGACGCCGGGTCGGCCGAGGCCGACGGCTTCATCCGGGCCAAGCGGTAGCGGGCGCGGTCGCCGCCGATCCCTCCTACAGGGACACGGTGTGGACGTCGAGGATGCCGGCCGACGAGCGCAACCGCTCGAGCACGTCGTCGGGCACGGCGGTGTCGGTGGCCAGCACCATCAGCGCCGTGTCGCCCGCGGGCGAGCGCCCGAGCGCCATGTCGGCCAGGTTCACGCCGGCCTCGGCCACGGCGCCGGTGACCAGGGCCGCCATGCCGATGCGGTCGTCGTTGCGCACGACCAGCATGTTGCGCGCCGGGGGGACGTCCACCGGGTGGTCGTCCACCATCACGATGCGGGGCTCGAAGCGGATCCCGGTGAGGGTGCCGGCCACCGAGTGGTGGCCGCCCCGCAGCAGGATCAGGTTGACGTGGTCGTGGGCCACCGAGGTCCGCGACTCCTTCCACTCCAGCCCCCGCTCGGCCGCCAGCTGGGGCGCGTTGACGTACGACACCGGGTCCAGGTTGGCGCCCGCCGACAGCAGGCCCTTCAGGACCGACAGGGTGAGCAGGCTGGTGTCGTAGTCGGCCAGGGCGCCCTGGTACTCCACCTCCAGCACGGGCGGGGTCCCCTCGTTGAGCCCGCCGAAGATGCAGCCCAGCCGCTCGGCCAGGGGCAGGAACGGGCGGACCGTCTCCGACGCCTCGGCAGCGCTCACGTTGACCGCGTAGGGCACGAAGTCGCCGGCCAGGGCCAGCAGGACCTGCTCGGCGATGGTCACGCCCGCCTTGTCCTGGGCCTCGGCCGTGCTGGCGCCGAGGTGGGGCGTGACGACGACGGCGTCCAGCCCGAACAGCGGCGACTCGGTGGTCGGCTCCTTGGCGAACACGTCGAGGCCGGCGCTGGCCACGACGCCCGACCGCACGGCGTCGGCCAGCGCCTGCTCGTCGACGATGCCCCCCCGCGCCGTGTTGACGATGCGCAGCCCGGGCCGCGCCTTGGCCAGGAGGTCGGCGCCGACGAGGCCCATGGTCTCGGGCGTCTTGGAGACGTGGATGGTGAGGAAGTCGGCCTGCGCCACCAGGTCCTCCAGCGAGGTGGCCAGCTCGATGCCGAGCTGGCGGGCCCGGTCGGGCGACAGGAAGGGGTCGAAGGCCATGAGCCGCATGCCGAACGCCAGGGCCCGCTGGGCGACGAGCGTCCCGATCCGCCCCAGGCCCACCACGCCGAGCGTCTTGCCGTGCAGCTCCACGCCCTCCCAGCGCGACCGCTCCCACCGGCCCGCCTTGAGGGCGGCGTGGGCCTGGGGGATGTTGCGGGCCTGGGCCAGCAGCAGGGCGATGGTGTGCTCGGCGGCCGAGAGGATGTTGGACTGCGGGGCGTTGACGACCATGATCCCCCGCCGGGTGGCGGCCGGGACGTCCACGTTGTCGAGGCCGATGCCGGCCCGGCCCACCACGACCAGGTCGCTGCCCGCCTCCAGCACCTCGGCCGTCACCTGGGTGGCCGAGCGGATCACCAGCGCCTGGGCGCCGAGCACCGCCTCCACCAGCCCGTCCGGGCCCAGGTCCAGCCGGACGTCGACGTCGTGGCCGGCCCGGGCCAGCGCATCGAGGCCACGCGGGGCGAGCTGCTCGGTGACCAGGATGCGCGCCATCATCGAACTCCGGCTTCGGGGGACTGGTTGCGGTAGAGCTCGACGAACTCGCTGAGGGTCGCCCCCTCCACCTCGCCGCACAGTAGGCGCCGGCCCCACGACGTGGCCGCCACCTTCACGTCGAGCGACGGGCGGGGCACGACGATGACGTCCTCGGCGTGCTCGTCGAACACGGCGCGCACGTCGTCCAGCTCGGCCTCGCTCAGGTCGGGGCGGTGCCAGACCACGACCAGGCCGTGCTCCAGGGAGTGGACGAGCCGGGCGTCGGACGGCGCGTTCTGGGCGGTGTGGACGCCGGCCGGCGCCGGGGCCGGGTCGTGGTCGCCGCCGGCGGGCGGGTCCACCTGGTAGCTGGGCGGCGGAACGTGGTTGTTGGCCGTGAGGCGGTCGGCCCGGGCGTCGTAGTCGCACGAAGCCGCCGTCAGCCGCTCCTGGTCCCGCCGCTCGCCCCGGCGGTCGGCGACCACCAGGGTGGCGACCAGGCCCACGACGACCAGGACGGCGCCGGCGACGCCGGCCCGCACGAGCTGCGACTTGCGCCGGCGGGCCCGGCGGGCCGCCTCGAAGCGCTCGGTTCGCGTC
>JBOGHR010000298.1:0-2822 GCA_050744905.1 Acidimicrobiales bacterium | reverse complement strand
GCCGTGCCGCATGACCTCGCCCAGGAGGGGCCGAGCGTCCGGCGCCGGCGGCGGCTCGCCGGCCAGCGCCAGCGTGTCGCCCGAGCGGTCGGCCGCCCGCCACACCTGCTTGGCGCCGGGCCAGATCTCCTTGCCGGTCGAGGTCTTGCGCACGGGGCGCCCGTCGTAGGCGACCAGCTTGTACACGGTGTCGAGGGTGGGCACGTCGGCGGAGACCCCCAGGGCCGAGCCGACGCCGAAGCCGTCGATGGGCGCTCGCTCCTCCGCCACCAGGCGGTGGATCTCGTGCTCGTCGAGGCCCCCGCTCACGAACACCTCCACGGCGGGGAAGCCGGCGTCGTCGAGCCGCCGGCGGGCGTGGCGGGACAGCGCCGCCAGGTCGCCCGAGTCGAGCCGGATGCCGCGGATCTCGACGCCGTCGCCGCGGCACTCGGCGGCGACCTGCACGGCCCGCTCGATGCCCTGGTGGCTGTCGTAGGTGTCGACCAGCAGCACGGTGGCGCCGCCGAAGGCCCGGGCGAAGGCCCGGAACGCCTCCGCCTCGTCGCGGTGGGCCTGGACGAAGGCGTGGGCCATCGTGCCGGTGGCCCGCAGGCCGTAGCGGTCGGCGCCGGCCACGTTGCTGGTGGCCGACAGCCCCACCAGGCGGGCAGCCCGGGCGAGCTTCATGCCGGCGTCGACGCCCTGGGTGCGGCGCAGGGCGAAGTCGACCACGGCCCGCCCGGCGGCGGCGTGGCGGCAGCGGGAGGCCTTGGTGGCCAGGGTGGTCTGGAGGGTGACCTGGTTGAGCAGGAAGGTCTCGGCCAGCTGCGCTTCGGCGATGGGGGCGTCGACCTCCAGGACGGGCTCGTGGGCGAACACGACCGTCCCCTCGGGCACGGCCCGGACCGAGCCGGTGAACCGCAGCCCGCCCAGCCAGTCCAGCAAGGCGCGGTCGAACACGCCCAGCCGCTCGAGCGCCGCCAGCTCCCCGGGCCCGAAGCGCAGCTCCTCGAGCCAGCGCAGGGCGTCGTCGAGCCCGGCGGCGACCAGGTAGCCGCGCCCGGGCGGCAGGGTGCGCACGAACAGGCTGAACGTCGCCGGCCGGTGCGCCATGCCCTCCCGGCGGTAGGCGTCGACCATGGTGAGCTCGTAGAGGTCGACGAGCAGGGCGGGGGGGACGTCGAGGCTCATCGCCGCCCGGCGGGGTCGGCGTCCGACGGGACGGTGACGATGGGATCGAGGCACCACTGGGGATGGTCGGCCTCCAGGCGCTGCAGCCAGTAGGGGTTCTCGAACAGCGCCAGGAGGCTCCCGTCCCGGCGGACGAGCACCATCACCCCCCGGACGGCGGCCAGCTCGGCGGCGGTGGCCTCGTCGGTGCGGCGGGCCACCCGGTGCGGCGTGGGCGCCAGGTCGACGGCGGCGCCGAACTCGTGCTGGAGGCGGTGGGCGAAGACCTCGAACTGCATGCGCCCGACGGCGCCCAGCACGGGCGTCGGGTCGCCGTCGGGGTCGCGCAGCACCTGCACCACGCCCTCCCGCTCCATCTGCTCCAGGCCCCGCTGGAACTGCTTGTAGCGGCCGGTGTCCCGGGCCCGGGCCCGGGCGAACAGCTCGGGGGCGAAGGTGGGGATGGCCGGGTAGGCGACCGGCCCGCCGTCGTGGAGGGTGTCGCCGATCTGCAGGTCGGCGGCGTTGACCAGGCCCACCACGTCGCCCGGGTAGGCCTCGTCGATGGTGTCGCGCTCGGAGCCGAACACCGACGCCGCGTACTTGGTGGAGAAGGGCCGGCCGGTGGCGGCCCGGGTGAGGACCATGCCCCGCTCGAACCGGCCCGAGCACACCCGCACGAACGCCACGTGGTCGCGGTGGCCGGGGTCCATGTTGGCCTGGATCTTGAACACGAAGCCGGAGAAGGGCGCCTCCAGCGGGCGGTGGTGCCCGGCCGCGTCCCGCCGGGGCCCGGGCGGTGGGGCCAGCTCCACGACGGCGTCGAGGAGGTGGCGGACGCCGAAGTTGGTGAGCGCCGAGCCGACGAACAGGGGGGTGGACTCGCCGGAGAGGAAGGAGGCGGGCTCGGCGTCGGCGCCCACCGCGTCGAGCAGGGCGCACTCCTCGGCCGCCCGGGCCCACGCCGGGCCTTCCTCGGCGCCGGCACGCCCGGCGTCGACCGCCTCCTCGGGGGCGGCGGTCGATCCCCGGGCCGTGCGGGTGAAGCGCACGAAGGTGCCCGGGCGCCGGTCGACCACCCCCCGGAACTCACCGGGGATGCCGACCGGCCACGTCACCGGGGTGGGCCGCAGGCCGATCTGCGCCTCGATCTCGTCGAGCAGCGCGAGGGGGTCGAGCCCGGGCCGGTCGTACTTGTTGAGGAAGGTGAGCACCGGGAGGCGCCGGGCCCGGCACACCTCGAACAGCTTGAGCGTCTGGGCCTCGATGCCCTTGGCCACGTCCAGCACCATGACCGCCGCGTCGGCCGCCGCCAGCACCCGGTAGGTGTCCTCCGAGAAGTCGCGGTGGCCGGGGGTGTCGAGCAGGTTGACCACGCAGCCCCGGTAGGTGAACTGCAGGACGGTCGAGGTGATGGAGATGCCCCGCTCCTGCTCCATGGCCATCCAGTCCGACGTGGCCCGGCGCCGCCCTCCCCGCGCCTTGACGGCGCCGGCCTCGGCCACCGCGCCGGCGTAGAGCAGGAACTTCTCGGTGAGCGTCGTCTTGCCGGCGTCGGGATGGCTGATGATGGCGAAGGTCCGCCTCCGCGCCGCCTCCTCGGCGATGCCGCGCCCGGCGGCGACGGCCCGCGTCACGGCCGGCGCCCCGACGGGCGCCCCGTCCGGGAC
>JBOGHR010000297.1:0-1806 GCA_050744905.1 Acidimicrobiales bacterium | reverse complement strand
GCCATGAGCAGGGCCTCGGCCCGGGCGTCGAGCCCGGTCACCGAGCGGTCCAGCAGCACGGCCCGCACCCGCTCCCCCACCGCCGTGCCGCCCGGCTCGCGGGTCAGCACGGCGCCCAGCCGCGACGCCAGCAGGGCGGCCTGGGTCGACTTGCCGCACGCCTCGCCTCCCTCGAAGGCGATGAGCCTGCTCACCGGCGGGAGGCGGGGCCGATGCCGGCGGCGCGCAGCCCCCGCCCGGCGATGAGGCCGGCGGCCAGGATGATGACCCCGCCCAGCCACAGGGTGATGCGCACCCCGGGCAGCGCCACCGACAGGCCTCCGATCGACACCGACCGGTCGAACACCTCGGCCGACAGGTCGTCGAGGAGCCGGGAGGCCACCGGCGCCAGCGTGAACGCCAGGAGCAGGCAGAAGCGCACCAGGGTATAGAGGAGGGCGAAGATCCGGCCCCGCATCTCGTCGCCCACGTTGGTCTGCAGGATGGTGAACCCCAGGATGTAGACCGACCCGGCGCACAGCCCGAGGGCGGCGGCGAACACCAGGGCGAGCGTCATGTCCGACATCGACGCCGCCGCCACGAGGGAGGCGCCGGCGCCCAGCACCGAGAGCACGAAGATCCGCTCGTGGGGCACCCGGCGCTGGAGGACGCTCAGCCCGATGATCCCCGCCGCCACGCCGAAGCCCAGGGCGGCCAGCAGCAGCCCGAAGCCGGTGGAGCCGGCGCCGTAGATCTGCGCCGACGCCACCGGACCGAGGGGGACGACCATGCCGCCGCCCACCAGGCCGGTGCCGATGCCCAGGATCACGGGCCGGATCACCGGGCTGTCGCGGATGAACCGCCCGCCCTCGGCCAGCTCCCGGAACGTCTGGCGGAAGTCCACCCGGCGCCCGGTGGGCTGGCTGGCCCGGCGGGCGCTGCGGGGCAGGGCGAGCGTGGAGATCATGAAGGCGGACAGGAAGAAGGTGAAGACGTCGACGTAGATGGCGACGAACTCGCGGTCGACCCGCAGCACCTCGAGGGCGTCGATCCGGCCCAGCCAGGCGGCCACGGTGGCGAGCAGGGCGAAGATCACCGACGCGATCGGGAACGTGCCGTAGGCGGCGACCAGCGACAGGGAGTTGGCGTTGGCCAGGAACTCGGGCCGCACCATGTTGGGCACCGAGGCCTCCTTGGCCGGCGACCACATCAGCGTGAAGATCTCCAGCAGCAGCGACGCGAAGAACAGCCCGGCGATGGTGTCGACGAACGGGAGGGAGGCGAGGACCAGCCCCCGGCCGATGTCGCAGGACACCATGACCTTCTTGCGGTCCCAGCGGTCGACGAACACGCCGGCGGCGGGCGCCAGGAAGAAGCCGGGCACCAGGCGGGCGGACAGGACGATGGCCACCGCCGTCTCCGGCGACGAGCCCCCGATGCGGGCGGCGATGGCGGTCACCGCCACGAAGCCGATCCAGTCGCCGAGCGACGACACCACCTGGGCCAGCCACAGGCGGAAGAAGGTGTGGGACCCGAACAGCCGGATCATCGACGTCCCGGCGTCGCCCAGGGGCGGGGGCGCCGCCCGCAGGGGGGCGGTCGGCTCGTCCTCGGGCTCTGGGCGCGGCTTCCTCCGTCGGGACGCCTCGGCCATCGGGTTAGAGGGTAGGGGACGGGCCGCCGGCAGGCTGCTACCCCTCGTCGTGGCCGCCCGCCGGGCGGTCCTGCGCCGCCCCCTTCGCCGCCTTGGCCGCCCTCCCGGCGCCCTTGGCCGGCTCGGCGGCCTTGGCGCCGCCCTTGGCCGCCCTCCCGCCGGCCTTGGCGGCC
>JBOGHR010000296.1:0-3356 GCA_050744905.1 Acidimicrobiales bacterium | reverse complement strand
GCTGGTGGTCACCGACCACAGCGCTGCGTGGCAGACCCCGGACAACTACAACCCCGTCCGTCCCTTCAACGCCGAGGTCGAGATCGCCTTCGCTGTCCCGTAATTCACGGCGAAGCCCCTACCGGACCGGACGTGCGGAACGTAGGCCTTATCGACTCGCCGCGTGACAAAGTCCGTGCCGTCCATCCCGGCCAGGCGCCGGCGAAGGGCCTCGGTGACCAGCTCCTGGTACAGCCCGGGCGGAAGCTCCTCCACGGGCGGGCAGCCTCCCATACCCGGCCCCTCCGAGACCTACGGTGAGCGACGTGGCGAGCTCGGACGAGTGGCTGGAGCGCATCGCCGGCATCCGCCAATGGGTGCGGCGCGGGGAACGGGCTCCGCACAAGCCGCTCCTGCTCCTGTACGCCATGGGCCGACTCCAGCGAACGGGCTCCACCGAGGTGACGTACGTCGAGGCCGAGCCGGTGCTGGTCGCGCTGCTTCGCGACTTCGGTCCGCCCGGGCGCAAGACGTCGCCCGCGTATCCCTTTCATCACCTCCAGAGCGACGGCCTGTGGACCCTGGCCTCGCCCGGCGGCTCAGACCTGGGCGCCAACGCTGGCCGACTGCGACGTGCCGGGGCCGCCGGTCGGCTCTCGGCCGACTTCGAGACCGCCCTGCGCACCGATCCCCGCCTGCTGGTACTAGCCGCTCGGTTCCTGCTCGACGCCAACTTCCCCGAGTCGCTGCACGCGGACATCTGCAGTTTGGTCGGACTGGACCTCGAGGCGGTCGAGGTGCAGGCGGTGCGGGAGCGGGCGGCGTCACTCCGTAGACGGGACCCTCATTTTCGGGACGCCGTCCTGGTGGCGTACGAGTACCGCTGTGCCATGTGCGGCTACGACGGTCGGCTCGGGACAGAAGCGGTCGGGCTCGACGCCGCCCATGTGCGCTGGTGGGCGTTCGAGGGGCCCGACGCCGTCGACAACGCACTCTGCCTGTGCTCGTTCCACCACAAGCTCCTGGACCGGGGCGTGGTCGGTATCGGTGACGATCACACCGTCGACGTGTCGGCCCGGTTCGTGGGGCACGGCCGAGCCGCCGAGCTGTTCGTGCTCGACCTCTTGGGCAGGCCGCTCCAAGAACCGCAACGCGGACAGGCGCTGCCTGCACTCAGTCACGTCCACTGGCACCGCGGACAGGTGTTCTCGGGCCCCCCTCGGGTTTCAACGTAGAGAGGCAAGCTTGCCTCCCTGGGACGGCTCGCCCGCCCAGCGGAGAACGTTGTACCGACTGCTTGGCAGAACCCTCGTATAGCATGGACGCTATGCCGTGGGGCGAAGTGGAACTTGAACCCGAGGTTCGTGACTGGTTCCTTCGGCTGCAGGAGACGGAGCAGGCTCGGGTGCGGTTCCACGTGGACCGCCTCGGCGAGCTTGGTCCCGTTCTGGACGAGCCGCACACACGCCAGCTTGACGGCAAGCTCCGAGAGCTTCGGTTCTACCTGCAAGGTGTTCCCACCCGGATCACCTACTGGATCGCCCCGGGAAGGCGGATCATCTTGTTGACGGTGTTCGGCAAGACGAAGCGAAAGGAGGTCCGTGAGGTGCAGCGGGCGAGGGAGGCGATGGAGCGGTGCAGGGCCGAAGGACACGTGGCCGATGACGAGGAGAATGACGACGATGGCTAAGCGCACGAGCTGGAACGAGATCAAGGAGAATCGGCCGCTCAGCGAGGAGGGCCGGGCCGCTTACGAGGACGAGGCCAGGATCAGCGCGTTCCGTACGATGGTCTATCGGCTCCGTACCGACGCAGGGCTGACCCAGGCCGAACTCGCTCAGCGGATGGGCACCACGCAGTCGGCGATCGCCCGCATGGAGGGCGGTGGTTCCCGGCCCACACTCGAGACGCTCGAGCGCCTCGCCAACGCCGTTGGAGCCGAACTGGTGGTCGGGGTGGGTGACAACCTCTCGGACAACCGCAGCATCGCCAAGATGGTCCGCGAGGGTCACGCGGTCATCCGCCGAGCCAGCTGACGATTTCGCTGGCCCCGCTGCTACTGGTATTGCTACTGAAACACAGCGGACTCCAGCGGGAGGAGCGCTCGGGAGCGGCCTCAACAGGGCCCTGAGCAGGGCGTTAGCTCGGACTCTCGAACTCCAGCTGTTCAGCGCTGACCGGCGGGGCGGTCGATCCTTGGCGACCAGAGTTTTGGTGTAGGCGCTCATGAGGCTGGTGCCATCTCGCTGAACGGCCGGCGGTCGTCCCGATGGTGGTGGTGAGGGTCGTGCGCTTCACGGAGGTGGCTGCGTCGGCTAATCGCCCTGTAACTACATGGGTGTTGTTTGGGCCTGTGCCTGGCCATCCCCCACCTCTCCCGGGCACCGCTTTATGATCATGGTGCTTGCGTTCAGCGAATGACACCAGTCAAGGACTCTCCGGAAGGGCGGCCAGGGCCGTGTTCTTCACCTCCCCGGACGATGTCACCCAGCGCCGGTACGAGGCGTTACGGGCCTACTTCGTCGAGGGAGCTACGGCGGCCGAGGTCGCTCGGCGCTTCGGGTACGCCACCGCCACCGTGGTGGCCATGGTGCGTGACTTCAGCGCCGATCCAGCCTCGTTCTTCGTCACCCATCGGCCTGGGCCGCGCGTGGCGCCGGCCAAGGAGGCGGCCCGGGCCGAGGTGCTGGCGCTGCGGGCCGAGGGCCACTCGATCGTCGAGATCACCGACGCCCTGGCCGCCACCGCCACGCCCCTGAACCGCACCGGGGTGTGGGAGATCTGCCGGGACGAGGGATTCGAGCGCCTCCCCACCCGAGCGCCCTCCGAACGCCGCCCGCCCATGCGGGACCGTCAGGCCCGAGTGCGCGTCATCGCCTGGCCCGAGCAACCGGTGGGCGATGAGACGTCCTACGCCGGGCTGCTGCTGTTGGTCCCCGCACTCGTCGAGCTGGACCTGGCCGGCGCGGTGGCCGCCGCCCGCCTGCCCGGCACCCGGGAGGTCCCCGCCCTCGCCTCCCTGCTGTCGCTGCTGGCGCTCAAGGCCATCGGACAACGGCGGGTGTCCCACGTCGACGACGTCGCCACCGACGCCGGCCTGGCCGCCTTCGCCGGCCTGGAGTCCCTGCCCAAGGCCACCGCGCTGGGCACCTACTCCTACCGGCTCTCCCGTTCCCACGGCCAGAGGCTGCTGGCCGCCCTGGGCGCCTCGGCCACGCGCGCCGGCCAGATCCAAGGACGAGAGTTTGACTTGGGTGCGCCTACTTTGCGACAGAGGTCCATGAGGGGTAGATGCGCTGCTGGTCGAGTTGGATGTGGTGGTTCCAGTAGTCGTCGAGGTCGTCGGAGAGGTAGACGGCTCGTAGTTTGAGGAGCGC
>JBOGHR010000295.1:0-3725 GCA_050744905.1 Acidimicrobiales bacterium | reverse complement strand
TACCTGCTGCGCCCCCGCCGGGCCCGTGGCGGGCGTCACGACCAGCGCGGCGGCCGCCCGACGGGTGCCGGTCCCCGTCCGACCCGACGGCGCCCGGGGTGGCCGGCCGGCTCAGGGCGGGGGCAGTCGGCGGGGAGCCCCGTCGTCGGTGATCCGGACGGGGGCCCCCACGATGTCGGTGCGGCGGGTGTCGAGGCCGCCCCGGCGGGTGTCGGGCCAGGCCACGAAGGCGCGCTCGTCGGTGGAGACCAGCCCCAGCCCACTGCCCAGGTCGGGGCCGGCGCCCGCCTCGGCCCGGGGGCTGACCGGCAGCCAGGCCCGGAGGAACGGCTCGTTGAGGGCGGCCGCCGGCCCGAACGTGCGACCGCCGTCGGACGACGACGTGAACCGGACCCGGGTGGGGCCACCCTCGCCGTCGCCGACCTCGGCGTAGACCACGTCCAGGCGCCCGCCCGGTGCGGTCCCCAGCCGGGGGACGAACGCCTCGCCCCCGTCGGCGTCGACGCGCCGGGACGGGCTCCAGGTCGCTCCCTCGTCCTCGGACGTCGACAGCAGCACCGCGGGCGACCCGCTGCGCCCGTCCGACCACGCCACGTGGACGGCGCCGCCCGGGGCGCGGGTGGCGGCCGGCAGCGGCGGGAGGAACACCAGGAACGGCTCCGGCGGCACCACGTCGGCGTCGACGGTGGCCTCGGTGAACGTGGCCCCGCCGTCTCGCGACGTGGCGGCCACCAGCTCGAAGGTCCCCTCGTAGCGGCCGGGCAGGTTCTGGAAGTCGAAGGCGTCGCGGCGGTAGTCGAAGTAGAAGACGGCGAGGGCGTCGGGGCCGAGCAGGAGGGGGACGGCGGCGCCCACGCGGTCCCGCCCGGCGTCGCTCACCCGGGCCGGGGGGCCGAAGGTGCGCCCGCCGTCGGTCGAGGCCCGCACCATCACCGAGCTGGGGGGTGCCATCTGGAGGAAGCCGATGCCGCTCCCCTCCACCCACGTCAGGTACAGGTGGGCCGGTGAGGCGGTGGCGTCCACGACCAGGCGGACCATGAACTTCTCGGCGTCGAGGACCTGGACGGCGGGCTCGAACGTCCGGCCCCCGTCGGTCGACCGGGTGAGCCAGGCGGCCGACGGCACGTTGCCGGGCCCGGCCAGGGTGACGAAGAGCAGGTGGAGGACCCCGTCGCCGTCGAAGGCCAGCGACGTGGTGTAGCACCGCTCGGTGCCCGGGGGCAGGTCGAGGGCGGCCGGCGCCCAGCTCGTCCCGGCGTCGAAGCTGGTGGCGACGGCGCAGGAGAAGGCGGGCAGCTCGACGCGGTAGCCCACCACGTAGTTGTCGGGATCGTCGGGGTTGGCGGCCAGCACCGGGGTGCTCGCCGCCCGGATGAGGGCCTCGTCGTCCTCCACGCCGATCTGGACGCCCGCCCCGGCCACCGGCCGGGGCGCCTGCGCCGGCCGGGCGTCGTCGCCGGCACCGTCGCCGTTGCACGCCGCCGTCAGGCTCAAGGTCAGCAAGAGGATGAGGGTGCCGCGCCCGGCCACCCGGTGGCGGGCCACGCTCAGCGGGCGGCCAGGACCAGCATCCAGACGAACGCCGCGATGCCGATCACCCAGCAGGCGACGGCGATGGCGACGAGCCGGGGCTCCCACGCCGAGCGGGGCCTCCTCCTCGTGCCCTTGTCATCTATCGACATGCTCTCCCCCCGCCTCGGTCCCACGCCGGCGCAGCCCGCCCGCCCGGGTTGCGGCCGGCGCGGGGAAACGTACCGGCCCGTCCCCCGGTATCGTGGGGACGGTCGCACTATACGGACCCGTATTGATCGGCTCAAGGGTCGGGAGGAAACGTTGTCGAGATCGCCGGGGGTGGACCCGCTCTGGCGCCGCCCGATCTTCTGGGTCGCGATGGCCATCCCCACGCTGCTGGCGCTCTACGTCGTGCTGCTGGTGGCCACCCTGCCCGAGGAGAGCGGCCGGGAGATCAGCTTCGCCGAGCTGCGCCAGCGCATGATCGAGCGCGAGGTCACCTCGGCGGTGTACCTCGACCACGACAACCGCATCCTGGTGCGGGCCGGGGGCGAGCAGCTGTGGTCGGCGCTGCCGAGCAACATCGGCATCGTCCAGGGCTACCTGCAGACGGCCCTCGACCAGGGCATCCCGATCGAGACCGACTCCCAGTCGGTCAAGAAGCTGCTCGTCCCCGGCTCCTACGTGGTGCCCGGCCTGCTGTTCGTGAGCGTGATCCTGTTCACCCACCTGAGCCTGCGGGGCCGGGGGTTCGGCAAGTCCAGGCAGCGGAGGAAGGCCACCGACCGGTCGGTGACGTTCGCCGACGTGGCCGGCAACGACGACGCCGTGGCCGAGGTGCGGGAGCTGCGGGACTTCCTCATGCACCCCGAGCGCCTCCGCGAGATCGGCGCCCAGCCGCCCAAGGGCATCCTGCTGGTGGGGCCGCCGGGGACGGGCAAGACGCTGCTGGCCAGGGCCATCGCCGGCGAGGCGGGCGTGCCGTTCTTCTCCATCTCGGGCACCGACTTCGTGGAGATGTTCGTCGGCGTGGGCGCCGCCCGGGTGCGCGACATCTTCAAGCAGGTGCGCGAGAGCGCCCCCGCCATCCTCTTCATCGACGAGCTGGACGCCGCCGGCAAGGCCCGCTCGGGGGCGGGCACGGCCGAGGGCAGCGACGAGCGCGACCAGACGCTGAACCAGCTCCTAGTGGAGATGGACGGCTTCGACCAGTACTCGGGCGTCGTGCTCATCGGGGCCACCAACCGCCCCGACGTGCTCGACCCCGCCCTCCTGCGCCGGGGGCGCTTCGACCGCCAGGTGGTCGTCGACCGGCCCGACCGGGCCGGGCGGGTGGCCATCCTCCGGGTGCACTCCAAGGGCAAGCACCTGGCGCCGGGCGTCGACCTCGATGCGGTGGCGGCCCGCACGCCGGGGTTCACCGGCGCCGACCTGGCCAGCATGATGAACGAGGCCGCCCTGCTGACCGCCCGCCGCAACCTGCCCGCCATCGGCGTCCAGGAGCTGGAGGAGGCGGCCGACCGGGTGCTGGCCGGCAACGAGCGGGCCCGCCTGCTCACCCCGGAGGAGAAGCGGGCGGTCGCCTACCACGAGGCGGGCCACGCCATCGTCGCCTGGGCGGTGCCGGGCAGCGACCCGGTGAGCAAGATCTCGGTCGTCGCCCGGGGGCAGGCCCTGGGCATGACGTGGATGGTCCCCGAGGAGGAGCGGTTCCTGGTCACCAAGACCGAGCTGCTGGGCCGCATGGCGGTCTCCTTGGGCGGCATGGCGGCCGAGGAGCTGGTGCTGGGCGAGACCACCAGCGGGCCGCGCGCCGACCTGCGCAAGGTCAGCGCCATCGCCCGCCAGATGGTGTGCGAGCTGGGGATGAGCGAGTCGCTCGGCCGCCTGGCCCTCGGCCGCCAGCTCGAGAACCCGTACCTGGGCGGCGACATGTTCCACCGCGACTTCTCGGAGACGGTGGCCCTGGAGATCGACCGGGAGATGCGCCGGGCCAGCGAGGAGGCGTACGCCCTGGCCTACGACATCCTGGTGGCCAACCGCCAGCTGCTGGACTCGCTGGCCGCCGACCTGGTGGAGCAGGAGACGATCCGCCAGCCCGAGCTGTCGGCCTACGCGGCCTCCGTCGTGCGGACCGACAACCACCGGCCCGCCCGCGGCCGGCAGGGCCGCCTGGCCGTGCGGGGGCTGCCCGCCCCCGAGCAGGCCGGGTA
>JBOGHR010000294.1:0-2257 GCA_050744905.1 Acidimicrobiales bacterium | reverse complement strand
GCCGCGGGCGGCCGGGCGCCCGTCCCCTGGCCTTCGTGACCGCCGCCACGCTGGGCGGCGCCTTCGTGGTGGCCCACCTCACCGGGAGCGCCTTCACCTCCCGCTACTCGTCGGTGGCGCTGGCCCCGTTCCTGCTGCTGGCCGCGCTGGGCGCCACGGCGCTGTGGAGCGCCACGGCCCGGCGCGGGGCGCTGGCCGTGGCCGTGGTGCTCGGGCTGGTCGGCGCCGTGGACCACGTGGGCGACCGCCGCACCCAGGCCGACCAGGTGGCCAGCGCCATCCGGCGGCTGGCGACGCCGGGCGACGTCGTGGCCTACTGCCCCGACCAGCTGGGCCCGGCGGTGAGCCGCCTGCTCCCGCCGACGATCCGGCAGGTGACCTACCCGGACCTCGTCCCGCCCCAGCGGGTCGACTGGGCCGACTACGCCGCCCGCGTCCGCGCGTCGCCGCCCAGGCGCTTCGCCGCCCGGCTGCTCGCCATGGCGGGACCGGGCGGCGACGTGTTCGTGGTGTGGGGCGGCGGCTACCGCACGGTGGGCCGCCGCTGCGAGGCCCTGGTCGCCGGGATCGACACCAGGCGGGCCGAGGTGGTGGTCGTCCGCGCCGACGGGAGGGCGTTCGAGCGGATGACCCTCGTGCGCTTCCCCGCCCGAGCCGGCGCCGCCCCGGCCCCCGGCGGGTGAGGGAGCCGGTTTCCCCGCCGTGGGTCCGGTGTGCGAGGCTGGTCCGGCCGGGGTGGCGACCGCACGTGACGGCCGGCTGCGAGGCCATGACCCGGGAGGACCATGCCCGACCATTCGGATGACGACGACCTGCTCGATCCCGCCCCCTCGGCGGCGCCGGAGGAACCCGGCGGCGGGGGCGGCGACCGCATCGTCGTCATCGGGGCCGGCCCGGCCGGCCTCACCGCCGCCTACGAGCTGAGGCGCCGCGGCCGCACGGCGGTGGTCCTGGAGGGCGACTCCGTGGTCGGGGGCATCAGCCGGACCGAGCAGCGCGACGGGTGGCGGTTCGACATCGGCGGCCACCGCTTCTTCACCAAGGTCAAGGCGGTGGAGGAGGTGTGGCGGGAGATCCTCCCCGACTCCGACTTCCTGGTGCGGCCCCGCCTGAGCCGCATCTTCTACCGGGGCAAGCTGTTCGACTACCCGCTCAAGCCGGTCAACGCCCTCAAGGGGCTGGGCCTGGTCGAGGCCCTGCTGTGCGTGCTGTCCTACGCCTGGGCCCGCCTGCGGCCCCCCGCCGACCAGACCAGCTTCGAGGGCTGGACCACGGCCCGGTTCGGCCGCCGCCTCTACCGGATCTTCTTCAAGACCTACACGGAGAAGGTGTGGGGCGTCCCCGCCACCGAGATCAAGGCCGACTGGGCGGCCCAGCGCATCAAGAACCTGTCGCTGATGAAGGCGGTGGCAAACGCGGTGCTGCCCCGTCGCAACCAGACCGAGGTCACCACCCTGATCGAGGAGTTCCGCTACCCCAGGTACGGCCCGGGGATGATGTGGGAGCGGGCCCGCGAGCTGGTGGAGGCCCAGGGGAGCAAGGTGATCATGGACACCCGGGTGACGCGGGTCCACCACCGGGGGGGCCGGGCGGTGGCCATCACCGCCGAGACCGAGGGCGTCGCCACCCGCTACGACGCCGACCACGTCATCTCCTCCATGCCCCTGGGGGCGCTGGTGAAGGCCATGGACCCGCCTCCCCCGGCCGAGGTGCTGGCCGCCGCCGACGGCCTGCGCTACCGCGACTTCCTCACCGTCGCCCTGGTGGTCCCCCAGGAGGCCGGCTTCCCCGACAACTGGATCTACGTGCACTCGCCCGACGTGAAGCTGGGCCGCATCCAGAACTTCGGCTCGTGGTCGCCCCACCTGGTCAAGGACGGGCGCACGTGCCTCGGCCTCGAGTACTTCGTGTTCGAGGGCGACGAGCTGTGGACCAGCGCCGACGCCGACCTGGTCGAGCTGGGCAAGCGGGAGCTCGAGGCGCTGGAGCTGGTGGCCGCCGACCGGGTGGAGGCGGGCTACGTGATCCGGATGCCCAAGGCCTACCCCATGTACGACGACGACTACAAGGCCCACGTTCGGACCATGCGCGAGTGGATGGAGGCCAACGTGCCCAACGTCCACCCGGTCGGTCGCAACGGCATGCACCGCTACAACAACCAGGACCACTCGATGTACACGGCCATGCTGTCGGTGGACAACATCCTCGGCGCCTCCCACGACATCTGGGACGTCAACGTGGAGGCCGAGTACCACGA
>JBOGHR010000293.1:0-2646 GCA_050744905.1 Acidimicrobiales bacterium | reverse complement strand
GCCTCTTCACTCCCGTAGTTCATTCGCAGTCCCTGAGGGAGGGCGGCGGCCCTAGGGTTGCGGCATGGCCGACAGCCCCGACCTCACCGCCGCCATCGCCGACCTCGACGACGACTACCTCCGGGTCCAGCTCCTGCTCGCCGTCCGCCGGGCGGGCAACGAGGAGCCGCGCCGCGCCGGGCTGTGGCACGCGCTGGCGGCCCTGCTCGCCGCCGAGCAGCAGAAGCGGGGCCAGAGCAGCCAGCTGACCGGTGACAGCGGCTCCACCGGCGAGCCCGGCGGCTCCATCCAGGCCACCCTCGACTCGGTGCGCGAGGAGCTGCGCCGGGACGCAGCGGCCATCGAGGCCGAGTACGGCGACGCCGCCGGGGCGTTCCCCAACCCGGCGGGCCAGGCGCCGTTCGTGCAGCCCGAGGGCTGAGCGGGGTCTTCGACCTCATTCGTTCGCTTCGCTCACTCCATCCGGTCGAGTTCGATCGTGCTCCGGCGGGCGAGCGGAGCTCGCGCCGCCTCCGCCCTGTCCTCTCGGTGTCCGCAGCCGGAGAGGCCGCCTCCGGCGGCGAGTGCGGCCACGGACCTTTCCGCCGCCAACGCGGCGACGGTTCACGCCAGGGCGCTAGGAGAGGCGGCGGCGCAGCTCGTCGGCGTAGTCGCCGAAGTACCGGGAGATCGCGGGCAGCTCGAACTCCCGGAGGATCGACGTGGCCGGCTCGCGGTCGAGGAGGAAGGCGAACGACTCCCGCACGACCTCGTCGGGCGGGGCGTCGATGCCGAGGTCGTCGAGGAAGCCGTCGGGCACGGTGACGACGTGGCTGGTGTCCACGCCCCCCGCCTCGTGCACCTGCACGCCGTACCGGCCCGGCCCCATGGCGGTCAGCACGATGTCGGTCATGGGCCCGCCCTCCGGCAGGCGGGGCCGGTCGGGCTGGTGACGTTGGCCACGTCGTACCTCCTGGTGGTTGGTCGCCCCGGCCGCCCGCCCAGATCGTAGAGTGCCGGGGATGGCCCCCGCGCCCCAGCCGTGGTGGCGGCGGGCCCTGGGCCGGGCGACCGCCGGGGCCGGCCCCCGCCTGTCCGGCGAGCCCACGTCGGCCAACGGCGCCTCGTCGTTCCACCTCACCTGGGCCCTGGCGCCCGGCCCGGCGCTGGCCGAGGTGTCGGCCGTCCTGGAGGTGGTGGTCCCGCCCGCCGTCGACCGGCTGTACTTCTGGGCCCTCCAGGTCGGCTTCGTGGGCGGAGGGGGCGACCGGGGGGCGGCCCACGTCGGCCTCCAGTGGAACGGGCGCCACCCCCGCAGCCGGGCGGTGAACTGGGGCGGCTACGCCCCCGGCGGCGGCCTGCTGGAGGGCACCGCCTCGGCCCTCCCCAGCGCTCCGGGCGACCCCAACACCCGCGACTACCCGTGGGAGCCGGGCCGCGCCTACCGCCTGCGGGTGTCGCCCTCGCCGGGCGGGGCCGGGGGATGGCGGGGCGAGGTGGTGGACGAGGCGTCGGGCGAGGCGACGGTGGTGCGCGACCTGCTGGCCGGCGGCGAGGCGCTGGCCCGCCCGGTGGTGTGGTCGGAGGTGTTCGCCCGCTGCGAGCACCCGTCGGTCACCGTGCGGTGGAGCCGCTTCGAGGCGGTCACGGCCGACGGCCGGCGCGTCGCCCCCACCGGCGTGGCCGTGAACTACCAGGCGTCGGCGGCGGGCGGCTGCGACAACACCGTGTCGCTCCCCGACGGCCACGGCGGCGTCCTCCAGGTGACCAACGCCGAGCGCCGGCCCACGCCGGGCGGGGTCATCCCCCTCCGGTGAGAGGCGGCGATCACGGCAGGGTGAGGACGACCTTTCCCAGCTTGCCGGGGGTGGCGAAGCGCTCGTAGGCGGCTGCCACGTCGTCGAGGGCGAAGCTGGCCGCCACCACCACCGCGATCTCGCCCCGGTCCACCAGGGGCAGCACCTGGGCCTCGACCCGGCGGGCGGCGTCGGCCTTGGCCTCCAGCGGGCGGGGGCGCAGGGTGGAGCCGCGCACGGTGGCCCGCCGGTCCATCAGGACCCGCAGGTCGACCTCGGCCCGGGGCCCGGCGCCCACCCCGATGACGGCGACGCGGCCGCCGGACGCCAGCAGGGCCAGGTCGGCGGCCAGGTTGGGGCCGCCCACCAGCTCCAGCACCACGTCGAACGGGCCCCCCTCGAGCCCCGGCCGCACCACGGTGGCGCCCAGCTCGGCCACGGGGTGGCGCAGGGCGGGGTCGCGGACGCTGGCCGTCACCCGGGCGCCGGCGGCCGCCGCCAGCTGGACGGCGGCGGTGCCCACGCCGCCCGCCGCCCCCGTGACCAGCACCCGCTCGCCCATGGCCAGCCGGCACTGGGTGAACAGGGCGTCGTGGGCGGTGGTCACCGCCTCGGGGAACGCCCCCGCCACCTCGGCGGGCAGGGACCCGGGGACGGGCATGGCGAGGCGCTCGTGCACCGCGCACAGCTCGGCCTGGGCGCCGCCGCCCACCACCGCCATGACGCGGTCGCCGACGCCGAAGCGCTCGACGCCTTTCCCGACGGCGATCACGTCACCGGCAAGCTCGAGCCCGGGGATGTCGTCCGGTATCCCGGGCGGGGCGGGGTACAGCCCGCGGCGCTGGAGCATGTCGGCCCCGTTGAGCCCGGC
>JBOGHR010000292.1:0-4687 GCA_050744905.1 Acidimicrobiales bacterium | reverse complement strand
TGTGAGGGTCGGTCAGGGGGTCGTCGAGCTCAGCGTGAGGGGGGTCGGATGAGGCCGAGGCGGCCGACCGCTTCGATGCGGGCCTCGGCCAGGCGGTCGGCGGCGGCGGCGGTGGTGATCCCGTCGGCCGCGGCCCGTTGGAACACGGCGAGGATGTTGTCGTAGATGCGGCGCAGGCCCTCCTCGGCTCGCTGCTGGTTGTACCCCCGCAGCTCCTCGGAGATGTTGATGATCCCACCGGCGTTGACGACGTAGTCGGGGGCGTAGAGGATTCCCGCCTCGGCCAGGGCCTTGGCGTCGCCGTCGACGGCCAGCTGGTTGTTGGCGCACCCGCACACCGCGGCGCAGTTCAGCTGGGGGATGGTGACCTCGTTGAGCCCCCCGCCGAGGGCGCAGGGGGCGAAGATGTCGCATTCCAGGGTGTGGATGGTCTCGACGTCGGTGGATTCCACCTCGAAGTCGGCCACCGCCCGGGCCAGGTTCACCGGCGAGGTGTCGGCCACCGTCACCCGGGCCCGCTCCTCGATGAGGTGGCGGACGACGGCGTAGCCGACCTTGCCCACGCCGGCCACGGCCACGTGGCGGCCTTCCAGCGACCCGTCGCCCCACAGGTGGTGGGCGGTGGCCTTCATGGCGTAGCAGAGGCCGGTGGCGGTGGCCAGCGACGGGTCGCCGGAGCCGCCGAGGGACTGGGACACGCCCGTCACCCAGCGGGTCTCCCGGCGGATGAGGTCCATGTCGGCCTGGGTGGTGCCGACGTCCTCGGCCGTGATGTAGCGGCCCCCGAGGGTGTCGACGTAGCGGGCGAAGGCGCGCAGCAGCGCTTCGCTCTTGTCCCGGGCCGGGTCGCCCAGGATCACCGCCTTGCCGCCGCCCAGGTCGAGGCCGGCGAGGGCGGACTTGTAGGTCATGCCCTTCGCCAGGCGCAGGACGTCCTCCACCGCCTCGTCCTCGGTGGCGTAGGGCCGGAAGCGGGTGCCGCCCAGCGCCGGGCCCAGCCGGGTGGAGTGGATGGCGATGACGGCCCGCAGGCCGGTGGACCCATCGTGGCAGAACACCACCTGCTCGTACCCCTCCTCGCCGATCCGAGAGAAGACGTCCACCATTTGCGAGCGTACAGCCGGGCCTCCCCGTCGACCGGGCTAGTCAATTCGAATGGGCCGGGAATGACGCGTTCGGGCCATCGACGGCACTCGGTGCAGCCCGTACCTTCCAGGCACGAAAGGGACACTCCTCGAAGGGAAGCACCGTGCCTGAGCAGACCCAACCCGACCCTCTTCTCACCCCCGCCGAAGTGGCTGCGCTGTTCCGGGTGAACCCCAAGACCGTGACCCGCTGGGCCCGGGCCGGCAAGATCACCGCCATCCGCACCCTCGGCGGCCACCGCCGCTTCCGGGCGTCGGAGATCCGCCGCTCGCTCGAGGATATGCAGCACCAGGGCCTGTAGGCCGGGGGCGGACCGGTGGGGGGCGGGTAGGCTCCGCCGGTCCATGCCCGCCATCGAGGCCGTCACCTTCGACTTCTGGAACACGCTGGTCTACGAGCTGCGCGGCGAGCTGCGCAGCCGGCGGCTGGAGGCGTGGGCCGGGCTCCTCGAGGAGGCCGGCTTCGCCCTCGAGCGGCTCCAGCTCGAAGCGGTCTACGACGGCGCCTGGGAGGCCTACCTGGCCTCGTGGGCGGCCAACGAGCAGTTCCAGGCCGCACAGGCCGCCGAGCACATCATCGAGAACCTGGGATTCACCGTGCCGCCCGACGTGCGCGACGCGCTGGTGGACGCCTTCGGCAACGCCGGCTCGGGGGTGGAGCTCCACCTGGCCGACGGCGTCGAGGGGTGCCTGCGCACGCTCAAGGACGCCGGGCTCAAGCTGGGGATCATCTGCGACGTCGGCTTCACCCCCTCGTCGGCGCTGCGCGACCACCTGATCCGCCACGGCGTCCTGCCCCTGTTCGACCACTGGTCGTTCTCCGACGAGGTGGGCGCCTACAAGCCGTCGCCGGTCATCTTCGAGCACGCCCTCGACGGCCTGGGTGGCCCGGCGCCCGGGCGGGTGGCCCACGTGGGCGACATCCGCCGCACCGACGTCGCCGGGGCCCTGGCCATGGGAATGGTCGCCGTCCGTTACACGGGCATCGAGGACGACGACAGCCAGGCCCAGCCCGAGGCCCATCACGTGGTGGACCATCACGACCGGCTCCCGACCGTCCTGGGGATCGCGGTCTAGAAGAACCCTCGACCAGCCGGCGCCACCCGCCCGGCGCCGGGTGCGGCGGCCGAGTCGAGAATTGCGTCCGCTTCGGCAGGACCGTCGCGCGCCGGCGTCGAATCCCCGGTGCCGGTACGCCGGCCAGGCGCACAGGTGGGCTGGGCGCTGGTCCGGTGCCGGGAGGTGGGTCGTGGACTTCCGTCGGACCGCTCGCCGTCGCCTGGGAGGGGGCGCCGCCGGCGCCGTGCTCCTGGCCGTCCTGGGCCTCGCGTTCGCGCCGTGGGCGGCGCACGCCTCGGACGACCCGTTGTTCGACCGCCAGTGGGCGCTGGCCAGGATCAAGGCGCCCGAGGCGTGGGTGCTCACCACCGGCCAGGGCGTGCGCATCGGGATCGTCGACACGGGCGTGGACCTCACCCACGAGGACCTGGCCGGCAAGGTGGTGGCGTCCACCAACTGCATCGGCTCCAACGGCGATCCCGGCCGCTGCTCGGGCTCGGCCCGGGACGACCACGGTCACGGCACCCACGTCGCCGGCATCGCGGCGGCCGCCAAGGACAACGGGGTCGGCATCGCCGGGGTGGCGCCGGGCGCCGAGCTGGTGGTGGCCAAGGCCCTCGCCGCCGACGGGTCGGGCACGACCGAGGACATCAACGCCGCCATCCGGTGGGTGGTCGACAACGGCGCCCAGATCGTCAACCTCAGCCTGGGCGGCAGCTTCCTCCAGGACAGCCTGTTCGGCACCACGCTGCGCGAGGGCGTGCTCTACGCGTGGACTCGGGGCGCCATCCCCGTCCTGGCGGCCGGGAACACCAACCTGCTCGGCCTCGGCATCGGCAGCTCCCAGTACGGCCAGCTGCCCGCCGTGGTGGTGGCCGCCACCGGGCCCGACGACCGGCTGGCCGGCTACTCGAGCCCCGTCGGCAACGCCCGGTGGGCGCTGTCGGCGCCGGGCGGGGCGGGGACCGGCAACAAGGACGACGCCGTGCTGTCCACCTACTGGCGGCAGGACCAGGCCAACCAGTACGACGCCTTCAGCGGCACGTCGATGGCCGTTCCCCACGTGTCGGGCACCCTGGCCCTGCTGCTCGCCCAGGGCAACCCGGCTCCGGTGGCCGTCGCCCGGGTGCTGGGCACCGCCGACCGCGTCGCGTGCTCCCCGGGCCTCCTCGGCGGCGTGTGCCCGGGGCGGCTCAACGCCGGTGCGGCGGTGGGCGCCGTGCCGCCGAGCTCGGCTCCGCCCGTCGCCTCCGGCGGCCTGCTCGGCCTCGGCATCAAGCTTCCCCTGGGGCTGTCGCTCTAGGTCTCCTCTGTCGCGCCGATCTTGAATGGGCCTGCGCCTCCCGGCGGGCCGCCGACCAGGCGGCCCGCCGGGAGACCGGCCCCGGTCAGGCGGGGTCGAGGCGGAACAGGGCGCCGGCGAGCGACAGCACGTACAGCTCGCGCGCCGCGTCCTCGCCGAAGGAGGCCACCGACTCCAGCCGGGGGCCCAGCGCCCGCGCCTGCATGCCCCCGTCGCCGTCGACGAGGGCGAGAACCTCGCCCCGGCAGAAGTCGGCGAAGACGTACCGGCCCCGCAGGGCGGGCAGCCGCTCCCCCCGGTAGACGTAGCCACCGGTGACCGCGCAGTTCCCCTCGTCGCGGCCGTAGTCGTACACGGGGGGCACCAGCCCCGCCGGGTCGTCCCCTTCGAACGGCAGGGTGCCCTCGAACAGGTCCCACCCGTAGTTCTCCCCGCCGCGGGACCCAGGGGGGGCCATGTTCAGCTCCTCGCGGGCCGCCTGGCCGACGTCGCCGATCCACAGGGCGCCGGTGGCGGCGTCGAAGGAGAACCGCCACGGGTTGCGCAGGCCGTAGGCCCAGATCTCCCCCCGGGCGCCGGGCCGGCCGGCGAAGGGGTTGTCGGCGGGGACGGCGTAGGGCCGGCCCCCCGACGGCCGGGGGTCGATGCGCAGGATCGAGCCCAGCAGGGTGCCGAGGTCCTGGGCGTTGCCGTCGGGGTCGCCGCCGTCGCCGCCGTCGCCCAGCGAGATGTAGAGGTGGCCGTCGGGCCCGAACGCCAGGTGGCCGCCGTTGTGGTTGGTGAACGGCTGGTCGACGGCCAGCACGACCCGGGCGCTGGCCGGCACGGCCCGCCCGCCCTCGAAGGCGTACTCCACGACCCGGGTGTCGCCCGCCCGGTCGGTGTAGTCCACGTAGAGCAGCGCCCCGTCGGGCGAGAAGGCGGCGCCCAGGAGCCCCTGCTCGAACGCCGACGACACCGACCCCGACAGGTCGAGCACCGGCGTGGGGTCGACCCGGTCGCCCCGCAGCGCCCGGATGCGCCCCCCCTTCTCGACCACGTAGAGGGCGTCGTCGCCCGTCCTCACGGCCAGGCCCAGGGGCTGGTCGAAGTCCGCCACCCGAGTGGCGCGCAGCGGGGGCGGCTCCCCGCCGGGCTCCGGTTCGGCCGCCGCCGTGGTCGCCCCGGGTGCGGTCGGCGC
>JBOGHR010000291.1:0-4492 GCA_050744905.1 Acidimicrobiales bacterium | reverse complement strand
CGCTCGGCCGCCCGGATGACCGAGCTGTTGTAGGCGCCGGCCAGGCCCCGGTCGGAGGTGATCACCACCATGGCGAAGGGCCCACCCTCCTTCGAGCGCCGCAGCAGGGGGTGCTCCAGGCCCGTCCCGGTGGAGGCCAGCGTCTGGATGACGTTGGTGATGTGCTCCGCGTAGGGCCGGGCCTCTTGGGCCCGCTGCTGCGCCTTGACCACCCGGGTGGCGGCGATGAGCTCCATGGCGCGGGTGATCTTCTTGGTGGACTGGACGCTGCGGATGCGGCGCTTGAGGACCCGCTCCTGGCCGCCGGCCATCAGCCCGCCTCGGACGGGGCCGTCACCGCTCGTCCTCCTCCCGGCTGACCTCCTCCTCCGGGAGGATCCCCTCGTCCTTGCCACCGGCGCGCTGGCGGCGCTCCTCTCCCTGCTCCTCTCCCTCGGGCTCTTCGCCGGCCTCGGCCTCGGTGGGCTGGAACTGCTCGGCGAAGGACTTGACGGCCTCCTCGAGGGCGTCCTCGTCGGGGATCTCACCCTTGGAGGCGATGGCGTCGAGCATGCCGGAGTGGCGGGTGCGGAACCACTCCACCAGCTCGTTCTCGAAGCGGCGCACGTCCTCGACGGGTACGGCGTCGAGGTGGCCGCGGGTGCCGGCGAGGAGAACCACCACCTGCTCGGCCACGGGGACGGGGGAGTTGGCGGGCTGCTTGAGCAGCTCGGTCAGGCGGTAGCCCCGGTCGAGCTGGGCCTGGGACACCTTGTCGAGCTCGGAGCCGAAGGCGGCGAAGGACTCCAGGTCCCGGAACTGGGCCAGGTCGGTCTTGAGGGTGCTGGTGGCGGCCTTCATGGCCTTGACCTGGGCGGCCGAGCCCACCCGGGACACCGAGATGCCCACGTCGATGGCCGGCCGCACGCCCGACTTGAACAGGTCGTCCTGGAGGTACACCTGGCCGTCGGTGATGGAGATGACGTTGGTGGGGATGTAGGCCGACACGTCGCCCGCCTTGGTCTCGATGACCGGCAGGGCGGTGAGCGACCCGGCGCCCCGCTCGTCGCTCAGCTTGGCGGCCCGCTCCAGCAGGCGGCTGTGCAGGTAGAACACGTCGCCCGGGTACGCCTCCCGCCCTGGCGGCCGGCGCAGGAGCAGCGACACCTGGCGGTACGCCTCGGCCTGCTTGGACAGGTCGTCGTAGACGATGAGGGCGTGCTCGCCGTTCTCCATCCAGTTCTGGCCGATGGCGCAGCCGGCGTAGGGGGCCAGGTACTTGAACGGCGCCGGGTCGTCGGCCGGGGCGTTCACCACCACCGTGTAGTCGAGGGCGCCGAACCGCTCCAGGGTGGCCACCGTCTGGGCGACGGTGGAGCCCTTCTGGCCGATGGCCACGTAGATGCACTTCACCCCCAGCCCGCGCTGGTTGATGATCGTGTCGATGGCGACGGTGGTCTTGCCCGTCTTGCGGTCGCCGATGATGAGCTCCCGCTGGCCCCGGCCGATGGGCACCATGGCGTCGATGGCCTTGATGCCGGTCTGGAGCGGCTCGTGCACGGGCTTGCGCCCGGTGATGCCGGGCGCCTGGACCTCCAGGCGGCGGGTCTTGTCGGCGTTGACGGGGCCCTTGCCGTCGATGGGCTGACCCAGGGCGTCCACCACCCGCCCGAGCATGGCGTCGCCCACCGGGACCGAGAGGATCCGCCCGGTGGCCCGCACCGACTGGCCCTCCTGGATGTGGGTGGCCTCGCCCAGGATGACGGCGCCGATCGACTCCTCGTCGAGGTTGAGGGCCAGCCCCACCGTGCCGCCCTCGAACTCGAGCAGCTCGTTCACCGCCGCGTCGGGCAGGCCGGAGACGCGGGCGATGCCGTCGCCCACCTCGACGATGCGCCCCACCTGGGCGGCCGACATCGACGGCGTGAACCCCTCCAGGCGCCGGCGCAGGGCGGCGGTGATGGCGTCGGCATCGATGGTGAAGCCGCTGGGCTGGTCGCTCTGCACGGTGTGGTCTGCCACGGTCCTAGATCACTTCCTTCAGTTGGTCGAGGCGGTGGCGCACCGACCCGTCGAACACGGTGTCGCCGATGCGGGCGACCACGCCGCCGACCACGCCGGGGTCGACGACGGCCTTCACGCTGACAGTCTTACCCGTCGCCGACGACAGCGCGGCGCCGAGGCGCTCCTTCGCCCGGTCGTCGAGGGGGACGGCCGTCCGCACCTCGGCCACCACCTCCGACCGCTCCGCCGCCGCCCGCTCGACCAGCTTGTCGATGATCGTCGGCAGCTCCCGGCCCCGCCCGGCGGCCACCACGAACGCCACCAGGGCGGAGGTGACCGGCGAGGCGCTGGCCCCGCCCAGCAGGTCGTCGACGATGGCGAGGCGGCGCTCGACGGGCACGGCCGGGTCGGTGAGGGTGGCGCGCAGCTCCTCGTTGGCCTCGAAGGTGCGGGCGACGCGGAACAGCTCGTCCTCGACGGTGTCGAGGGCGTCCTCGGCCTTGGCCACCTCGAAGAGGGCGGCGGCGTAGGCGTCGGCCCGCTCGCTCATGGCCGCCTCACCGGCCGTTGCCGCCGGAGCTGCCCACCGAGGTGATGAAGCCGTCGATCAGCCGCATGTTGGCGTCGCGGTCGAGGTTGGCCTCCACCACCTTCTCGGCCAGCTCGATGGCCATGGCGCCCACCCGGGCCTGGAGGTCGGCGGAGGCCCGCTGCATGGCGGCGGCGATGTCGTCGCGCGACCGCTGGCGCAGCTCGGTCACCTCGGCCTCGGCCCGCTGCATGAGGTCGCGGCGCAGCTGCTCGGCCGTCTGGCGGGAGTCCTCGATGATGCGGTTGGCCTCGTTGCGGGCGTCGGCCAGCTGGCGCTGGTACTCCTCCAGCACCGCGGCCGCCTCGGCCTTGACCCGCTCGGCGTCGTCGAGGTTCTCGCGGATGCGGTTGGTGCGCCCGTCCATCGCCTTCTTGACGCCGGGGTAGGCGAACTTCCGCATGAGCAGGTAGAGGAGGCCGAAGGAGATGGTCCCCCATACGATCTCCGACACCTCCGGGATGATCGGGCTGGGGGCCTCGTGGCAGTCCTCCGGCTCGTTGCCCCCCTCCTCGAGGAGGTGGATGCACTCCTCGGCCGCGTGGGAGATGTCGGGCTCCTCCTCCTGGGCGGTCGCGGTCCCCGCCCACCCGACCACCGAGCCGGCGGCCAGGCCGGCGGCGGCGACGATCCGGAGCAGGCCCCGTGGCGGGGCGGTCGTGCCCATCAGCCCGAGATGATGAACGAGAGGACGAACCCGAACAGGGCCAGCGCCTCGGTGAAGGCGATGCCCAGGAACATGGTGGTGCGCACCATGCCGGCCGCCTCCGGCTGGCGGGCCATGGCCGTGATGGCGTTGCCCACCACCAGGCCGATGCCGATGCCGGGGCCGATGGCGGCGCCGCCGTAGACGATGCCGCGACCCACCGCGGTGAGGCCCGCGGTGGGATCGGCCGCCCCCGCCTCCTGCGCCAACATGAGAACGTCCAACACGACTGCCTCCTAGTGCTCGGGATGCATGGCACCGCCCATATAGACGGCGGCGAGGATGGTGAAGATGAACGCCTGCAGGACTGCGACCAGCACCTCGAAGCCGGTGAGGGCCACGAGAAGGGCGCCCGGGAGGGCGGCGCCGACCACCGTCGACTTGAACAGCGCGGTGGCGATGACGGCGAAGCTCACGAGCAGGAGGTGACCGGCCAGCAGGTTGGCGAAGAGCCGCACCGCGAGCGAGAGGGGCCGGACGAGGAGGGTCGAGACCAGCTCGATGGGCGTCACCAGGATGTACAGGGCCTTCGGCACGCCCGGGGGGAACAGCATCGACTTGAAGTAGCCGAAGAAGCCCTGGTGCTTGAGCCCGAGGTAGTTGAAGATGATCCACACGAGGACGGCGAGCATGGCGGGCACGGCCATGCGGGCCGTCACCGGCATCTGGATCACGGGGATGACCTCGAAGATGTTGGAGACGAAGATGAAGCTGAACATGGTGAGCAGGAAGGGCGTGTACTTGAGCCCGTCCGGACCCATGGTCTGCATGATGATCCCGTCCTGAACGAACTCGACCACCGTCTCGGCGAAGTTCTGCACGCCGGTGGGCACCAGGCTGCCGCGGCTGGCGGCGGTGGCGAACAGGGCGAAGACGATGATCGCCGCCAGGAACGTCAACAGCACGACCTTGTTCACGGCGAAGGGGTCGCTGCCGAAGATCGTGGGCCACTCGATGAGGTGGCTGACGGGCGGGAACTCGAGGGCGAGGAGGGCCATGGGTCAGCTCCGTCCGGGAGGGGGTTTGAGGCCGGGATAGGCGAGTGACAGCGACAGGTGGCGGGCCTCCCACCACAGCAGGCCGACCTGGGCGGCGACCAGGGTGAGGCCGAGGGGGACCAGCTCCACCCAGGCGAGGTCCTTCACCAGGGCGACGGCGGCGACGAGGGCGGCCAGGCGCACGGCGAAGCCGCCGGCGGCGGCGCCGGCCAGGGC
>JBOGHR010000290.1:0-6934 GCA_050744905.1 Acidimicrobiales bacterium | reverse complement strand
GCTTGCGGCTCCCCCTCCGCCGCCGCCTCGGAGGGCGGGGCGGGCTGGGCCGGCGGGACGTCCGCCTCCACGGGCGCCTCCTCGGCCGGGGCCGCCTCCTCGACCGGGGGGGTCACGGCGACCGGTGTCGCGCCCTCGGCCCGGGCGGCGTCGACGGGGGGGGCGGCGGGCACGGTGGCGGCGGTGAACACCACCCAGTCGCTGCACAGCACGTCGTACGCGTTGAGCTCGTCGGCCAGGATCACATGGACCCCGGGCAGGTTGCGGAACGACTTGTACGCCGCCTCGTCGTCGCGGGAGAGCACCACCAGGGACCGCCCGGCGACGCCCAGGGCGGCCAGCGCCGCCGTGGCGTCCTTGGTGCGGGGGGCGGCGAACCCCCACCCGTCGACGACCACCACCCGGCCCGCCGCGGCCCGATCGGAGAGGGCCGAGCGCAGGGCCAGCTGCACCATCTTCTTGGGGGTGCGCTGGCGGTAGCTGCGGGGCTTGGGGCCGAGGGCGACGCCGCCGCCCTTCCACTGGGGCGAGCGCGTGGAGCCTTGGCGGGCCCGGCCCGTCCCCTTCTGCTTCCACGGCTTGGCGCCGCCGCCGCGGACCTCGGCCCGGGTCAGCGTGGACTGGGTGCCCGCCCGGGCGGCGGCCAGCTGGGCGGTGACCACCTGGTGCATGACGGCGACGTTGGGCTCGATGCCGAACACGGCGTCGGGGAGGTCGACGGAGCCGGCGGTGGCCCCCGAGGCGGTGCGCAGGTCGACGGAGGCCACGGTCAGCTCCCGGCCTTCACGGCGTCGCGGATGAGCACCAGGCCGCCCCGGGGTCCGGGCACGGCGCCCTTGACGAGCAGCAGCTCCCGCTCGGAGTCGGCCTCGACCACCTCCAGGTTCAAGGTGGTGACCTGCTGGGCGCCCATCTGGCCGGCCATGCGGGTGCCCTTGAACACCCGGGCCGGGGTGGCGCACGCCCCGATCGAGCCCGGCGCCCGGTGCTTCTTGTGGTTGCCGTGGCTGGCCTTCTGGCCCTTGAAGTTGTGGCGCTTCATGACCCCGGCGAAGCCCTTGCCCTTGCTGACGGCGGTCACGTCGATCTTCTCGCCGGCCGCCAGCACGCCGACGGTGAGCTCCTGGCCCACCGTGTAGGCGCCCGAGTCGTCGATCCGCAGCTCGACGAGGCGCCGGCCGGGCTCGACGCCGGCCTTGGCGAACTGGCCGGCCACCGGCTTGGTGAGGCGGCTCGCCTTGACCGTGCCGAAGGTGACCTGCAGGGCCGAGTAGCCGTCGCTCTCGGCGGTCTTGACCTGGACGACGCGCACCGGCGGCACCCTGACGACGGTCACCGGGACGGCGCGGTTCTCGCTGTCCCAGATCTGCGTCATGCCGACCTTCTCGCCGACGATCGCCTTGCTCGCCATCTCGTCTCGCCTGTCTCACGCGAACGCTCCGCTCGGGCGGGCCCGGCGGAGCGCTTCTCGGTTTTGCCCCCGGGTTCCCGACGTGCGGGCGCCGAGGGACGTCGATTCGAAGCCGCTTCAGCCTAGCAGCGTTCCTGCCACCCCGCCCGAGGGCGCAGGCCGCAGGGGGGTTGGGCGTGGGGGTGTCGCCAGTCCGGCCGGTGGCCGCCGCACGCCGCCGCAGGCGGCCTCCCCGGCTACCGGCCGAACGAGCCTTGCAGTGCGGAGGGGATCGGCTCCGCCGATCCCCGGAGCCCCACCAACTCGCCCGAACGGAGCGAGCGCAGCGAGCGAGTGAGGGCGAAGCCCTACTGGATCTTGATCTCGATGTCGACGCCGGCCGGCAGGTCGAGGCGCTGGAGGGAGTCCACCGTCTTGGGGGTGTGCTCCACGATGTCCAGCAGGCGCTTGTGGATGCGCATCTCGAAGTGCTCCCGGCTGTCCTTGTACTTGTGGGGCGAGCGGATGACCGTGTAGCGGTGCATCTCGGTGGGCAGCGGCACGGGGCCCCGGATCTTGGCCTGCGTGCGCAGCACCGTCTCGACGATCTTCTTCGTCGACTGGTCGATGATCTCGTGGTCGTACGCCTTCAGGCGGATCCGGATCTTCTGCTTCTGGCCCTCGGCCACGGCGCCTGCTCCGCTCTACTTGAGGATCTTGGTGACGCGACCGGCGCCGACGGTGCGGCCACCCTCGCGGATGGCGAACCGCAGCCCCTCGTCCATGGCGATGGGCTTGCCCAGCTCCACCGTCATCGACGTGTTGTCGCCGGGCATGACCATCTCGGTGCCCTCGGGCAGGGTGATGGAGCCGGTGACGTCGGTGGTGCGGAAGTAGAACTGGGGGCGGTAGTTGTTGAAGAACGGCTTGTGGCGCCCGCCCTCGTCCTTGGACAGGACGTACACGTTGGCCTCGAAGTGGGTGTGGGGGGTGATGGAGCCGGGCTTGCACAGCACCTGGCCCCGCTCCACCTCCTCCTTCTTGGTGCCGCGCAGCAGGGCGCCGATGTTGTCGCCCGCCTGGCCCGAGTCCAGCAGCTTGCGGAACATCTCCACGCCGGTGCAGACCGTCTTGGCCGTGGGCCGCAGGCCGACGATCTCCACCTCGTCGCCCACCTTGACCTTGCCCGCCTCCACCTTGCCGGTGACCACGGTCCCCCGGCCCTGGATGGTGAAGACGTCCTCGATGGGCATGAGGAAGGGCTTGTCGGTGTCGCGCTCGGGCTCGGGGACGAAGGTGTCCACCGCCTCCATGAGCTCGGTGACCTTGGGCGTCCACTCCGGGTCGCCCTCGAGCGCCTTGAGGGCCGACACCCGGATGACCGGGGTGTCGTCGCCCGGGAACTCGTAGTCGTTCAGCAGCTCGCGGACCTCCAGCTCGACCAGGTCCAGCAGCTCCTCGTCGTCCACCATGTCGGCCTTGTTGAGGGCGACGACGATGGAGGGCACGCCCACCTGGCGGGCCAGCAGCACGTGCTCGCGGGTCTGGGGCATGGGCCCGTCGGCCGCCGACACCACCAGGATGGCCCCGTCCACCTGGGCGGCACCGGTGATCATGTTCTTGATGTAGTCGGCGTGGCCGGGCATGTCGACGTGGGCGTAGTGGCGGTTCGGCGTCTGGTACTCGACGTGGGCGATGTTGATGGTGATGCCCCGGGCCTTCTCCTCCGGCGCCTTGTCGATCTGGTCGAAGGCGGTGAACGCGGTGGTGCCCGACGTGTCCCGCTCGGCCAGCACCTTGGTGATGGCGGCCGTCAGGGTCGTCTTGCCGTGGTCGATGTGCCCCATCGTGCCGATGTTGAGGTGGGGCTTGTCCCGGACGAACTGCTTCTTTGCCATCAGTAGTTCAACCCCTTCGTGCGCCTGCGGCGCTCAGTCTCGACTCGACCGATGAGGGCGGCTGGCGCCGCCCATCGGTCACTCCCCACGGACCCAGGCGACGATCTCCCGGGAGATCGATTCGGGCACCTGCTGGTACGAATGGAACTGCATGGTCGACGTCGCCCGACCCTGGGTCTTCGACCGCAGGTCAGTAACGTAGCCGAACATCTCCGACAGCGGCACCTGGGCCCGGATGACCTGGCTGTTGCCCCGCTGCTCCATCCCCTCCATCTTCCCCCGGCGGCTGTTGAGGTCGCCGATGACCTCGCCCATGTACTCGTCGGGGGTCACCACCTCGACGGCCATGACCGGCTCCAGCAGGACGGGGCGGGCCCGCTTGGCCGCCTCCTTGACCGCCATCGAGCCGGCGATCTTGAACGCCATCTCCGACGAGTCCACCTCGTGGTACGACCCGTACACGAGGATGGCGCGCACGTCCACCATCGGGTAGCCGGCCACCACGCCCGAGGTCAGGGCGTCCTGGATGCCGGCGTCCACCGAGGGGATGTACTCCTTGGGGACGACCCCGCCGGTGATCTTGTCGATGAACTCGTAGCCGCCGCCCGGGCCGGTGGGCTCCAGGTTGAGCACCACGTGGCCGTACTGGCCCCGGCCGCCGGTCTGGCGGATGTAGCGCATCTCGACCTTCTCGACCGGGGTGGTGATGGTCTCCCGGTAGGCGACCTGGGGCTTGCCGACGTTGGCGTCGACCTTGAACTCCCGCAGCATGCGGTCCACCAGCACCTCGAGGTGCAGCTCGCCCATGCCGCCGATGACGGTCTGGCCGGTCTCGTCGTCGCTGTGGACCTGGAAGGTCGGGTCCTCCTCCGACAGGGCCTGGAGCGCCTTGGACAGCCTGTCCTGGGCGTCTTTGGTCTTGGGCTCGACGGCCACGTGGATGACCGGCTCGGGGAACTCCAGCGACTCCAGCACGATGGGGGCGTTGGGGTCGCAGAGGGTGTCGCCCGTCGTCGTCTGCTTGAGGCCGACGGCGGCCACGATGTCGCCGGCGAAGACGGCGTCCTTGTCCTCCCGGTGGTTGGCGTGCATCTGGAGCAGCCGGCCGACCCGCTCCTTGCGGTCCTTGGAGGAGTTCACGACCGCGCCGCCCTTGGCCAGGGTGCCGCTGTAGACCCGGAAGTAGGTGAGCTTGCCGACGTGGGGGTCGCTCATGATCTTGAACGCCAGGGCGGCGAACGGCTCGAGGTCGTCGGCCCTGCGCTCCAGCTCCTCGATGCCCTTGACGTCCATCCCGGTGACCGGCGGGAGGTCGAGCGGGCTGGGCAGGAAGTCGATGACGGCGTCGAGCATGGGCTGGACGCCCTTGTTCTTGAACGCCGACCCGCACATGACGGGCACGACCTGGTTGGAGATGGTGCCCTCCCGCAGGGCCCGGCGGAGGTCGTCGGCGGTGATCTCCTCGTCGCCGACGTACTTCTCCATGATGGTGTCGTCGAAGGTGGACAGCACGTCGAGCAGCGCCTGGCGGGCCCGCTCGCACGCCTCCTCCAGGTCCCCGGGGATGTCCTGCACCGACCACGCCTCGCCGTGGTCCGAGCTCTCGTCCCACACCAGGGCCTTCATGCCGATGAGGTCCACCATGCCCTTGAAGTGGCCCTCGGCCCCGATGGGGACCTGGATGACGGCGGCCACCGCGTCGAGGCGATCGCGGATCATCGCCACCGCCCGGTCGAAGTCGGCGCCGATGCGGTCCATCTTGTTGACGAAGCAGATGCGGGGCACCCGGTACTTGTTGGCCTGGCGCCACACCGTCTCGGTCTGCGGCTCCACGC
This sequence comes from Acidimicrobiales bacterium, assembly GCA_050744905.1. Classification (GTDB taxonomy): domain Bacteria; phylum Actinomycetota; class Acidimicrobiia; order Acidimicrobiales; genus DATLFN01. The sequence continues at coordinate 1,811 of JBOGHR010000290.1, read as the reverse complement.
CCGCCACCGCGTCGAACACCGCCACCGCCCCGTCGAGCACCCGCAGCGAGCGCTCCACCTCGACGGTGAAGTCCACGTGGCCCGGCGTGTCGATGATGTTGATCCAGTGGTCCTTCCACTTGCAGGTGGTGGCGGCGGACGTGATGGTGATGCCGCGCTCCTGCTCCTGGATCATCCAGTCCATGGTGGCGGCGCCCTCGTGGACCTCGCCGATCTTGTAGTTCTTCCCCGTGTAGTAGAGGATCCGCTCGGTGGTGGTGGTCTTGCCCGCGTCGATGTGGGCCATGATGCCGATGTTGCGGGTCCTCGCCAACGGGAACTCGCGGATCAGTGGTGCCATGGGTCGCTTCCTCGAAAGAGACGGTTCAAGTGGCCGGGCACGGTCGCCCGGCCGGTCGTGCGGCGATGGGGACCGCCGGCCCGGCGCCAGCCGGCCGGCGGAGGATCACCAGCGGTAGTGGGCGAAGGCTTTGTTGGACTCGGCCATCTTGTGGAGGTCCTCCCGCCGCTTGACGGCCGACCCGATGCCGTTGGAGGCGTCGAGCAGCTCGTTGGCCAGGCGCTGCGCCATCGTCTTCTCGCGCCGCTGGCGGGCGTAGCCGACCAGCCAGCGGATCGACAGCGTGGTGGACCGCCGGGGACGGACCTCGACGGGGACCTGGTAGGTGGCGCCCCCCACCCGGCGGCTGCGGGTCTCGAGGGCGGGCTTGGTGTTCTCCACGGCGCGCTTGAGGGTGGCGACGGGCTCGGCGCCCGACTTGTCCTTCACGATGTCGAGGGCGTCGTAGACGATGCGCTCGGCCAGGGTGCGCTTGCCCCGGCTCAGGATCTTGTTGACGACCTGGGTGACCAGGACCGACTTGTAGACCGGGTCGGGGACCAGGTCGCGCCGCGGCGCGGGGCCCTTGCGCGGCATCCCTAGCCCTCCTTCTTGGCGCCGTAGCGGCTGCGGGCCTGCTTGCGGTCGCGCACGCCGGAGGTGTCCAGGGTGCCGCGGATGATCTTGTAGCGCACCCCGGGGAGGTCCTTCACCCGCCCGCCGCGCACCAGCACGATCGAGTGCTCCTGGAGGTTGTGGCCGACCCCGGGGATGTAGGCGGTGACCTCGGTGCCGCTGGAGAGCCGGACCCGGGCCACCTTGCGGAGGGCGGAGTTGGGCTTCTTCGGCGTGGTCGTGTACACCCGCGTGCAGACCCCCCGGCGCTGGGGCGCGCCCTTCAGCGCCGGGGTCTTGGTGTTGGAGACCTTCGACTCGCGGCCCTTGCGGACCAGCTGCGAAATGGTGGGCAACGCGGACCTCTCGAACGATCGCCGGGGTGGGATGGCGCGGCAGCCGAGTGCGGCGACGGCCAACGGGGCATGGTACGGCATCGGCACGCCGGCCGGCAAACGGCCCCGGCGGGCCGGCCGCCGTGTGACGCACGTCACCGCTACGGTTGGTGCGAATGGCCAGCCACGTCGCGGCGTCCGCCTTCGGGCACTGCCTGGCGATGGTGCGCGACGAGGAGGCGGCCGCCCAGCTGGCGACGGTGGCCGTGCGCCGGGGCGGGCGGTCCCTCGCCGGGGTGCTGGGCCACGCCCGCCACCAGGCGCTGGGCTACGTCGCCCGCACCCCGCCGCCGCCGGTCCCCCTGGGCGAGGCCGCGGGGGCCGAGGACGTGGCCTGGGCCCTGGCCGCCACCCGGCCCCCGGTGGAGCTGGCCACCGTGGACCTGAGCAGCCGCCACGGTCTCGGCCGGGCCGGCCTGGGGGTGGCGATCGGGCTGCCGGCGGCGCTGGCCGCCGCCCGGGTGGCGGCCGTGGCCCAGGCG
>JBOGHR010000289.1:0-3382 GCA_050744905.1 Acidimicrobiales bacterium | reverse complement strand
TGTCCACCCAGTCGCCCGCCTGGCGCAAGGGCGTGTCGGTGGTGGTGACCGACATGGCGGAGTGCTACCGCAGCGCGGTGCGCACGTGGCTGCCGGGCGCCCGCCACGTGGCCGACCGGTTCCACGTCGTGCGCAACTTCGCCAAGGTGGTGGTCTCGGCCCGCCGGGACGCCCAGCGCACCCCTCGGGGGCGGCCCCATGACCCGAAGCTGTTCCGCAACCGGCTCCTGCTCATGAAGCGCCTGGACCGCCTCTCGGGCGAGGAGATGGCCACGCTCGGGGCGATCTTCGACGCCCACCCCGAGCTCGGCGTGGTGTGGGGCCTGGTGCAGCGCTTCCACGTGATCTTCTGCGCCGAGACCGAGGAGGCGGCCAACGAGGCGGTGGCCGGCCTGGCCGACGCCTACCAGGCCGCGGGGGTGAACCTGGGACCGGCCATCACCAGCTTCTGCCGCTGGGGGCCCGAGTCGCTCAACTTCCACGCCGGCCACGCCACCAACGCCGCCTCGGAGGGAGTGAACGGCAAGATCGAGGTGCTCGAGCGCATGGCCTACGGAACGAGCGGGTCGCCGCCGCTACTCCAGAAGGGTCAGGACCAGCCGACCTGGGCCTTTGCCCGCGTCGGATGCAACTTCCGAGGGTTGTCGTAGCGCATGGTGGTGCGAGGGTCGGCGTGGCTGGCCGCCTCCTGCACGTCCCGCAGCGGGACCCCGGCGTCGAGGGCGGCGGTGATGAAGCTGTGCCGCAGGCTGTGGGGGCTGATGCGTTTGGTGATGCCCGCCCGGCGGGCCAGGCGCTTGACCATGCGGTCCGCCGCGTAGCGGTCCATCCGTGCCCCCTTGGCCCCGACGAAGATGGGCCCGGTCGTCCGCTCGCCGATGTAGAGGTCCAGCGCCCGCGACGTCCGCGGCGCGAGGGGGATGACGGCGTGCTTGCCGCGCTCGCGGAGATCTTGAGGGTCCGGGGCCCCGCTGGTACTCGAGGTCGTCGATGTCGGCCCCGAGGGCCTCGGATATGCGCAGGCCGTTGAGGGCCAGCAGCGACGCCAGGGCGTGGTCGCGCGGGCCGAGCCGAGGCCGGCCTGGACCAGGAAGGCGCCCAGCTCGTTGCGGTCGAGGCCGAGGGCGCGGGACTCGTAGTCGACCTTGGGACGCCGCACGTTGGCCGCCGGGTTGCGCTCGATGAGGCCCTCCTGCTCGCAGTAGCGGTAGAAGCTCGCCAGGGTGGACAGCCGCCGGGCCACGGTGGAGCGCATCTTGCCGTTCTCCTCCATCCACCGGCCGAACAGCTCCAGGTGGGCTCGGCGGGCGCCGAACAGCTCGAGATGCGCCTCGGCGCACCAGGCGGCGAAGATGCGCAGGTCAGTGGCGTAGCTGCGCCGGGTGGCGCCGCAGCAGCCGGCCAGGAAGCCGGCGATGGCGGCGCGGGTTTCGGTGGCGCCGTCGAAGACGACGACGCTGGTGGTGGTGCTCATCGTTGTTCCTCCTGCCAGACCCTGGATGTTGACGGGCCGGGCAGTTCCATGCAACGCGTCGCCAGGTATCTACGGGGATCGCCCTGTGTCAGGGCGTCGGCAGGTGGAGGGTGCGGATCGCCAGGTTCGGTGTCGCCACCAGCTTGTGGTCGTCGGTCAGGAGCGCAGCGCCGAGCCGTTCGGCGAGCGACACGTACACCGCGTCGGAGAAGGTGAGGTTCGCCCGCTGTCGCCAGGCGTCGGCGAACAACCCCCGTACCTGGACCACCCGGAGCGGCCAGGCCAGCAGGTCACCGACCGCACGGGCCACCTCCGAAGGCATCAGGATGGCGTGGAGGTCCCAGCGACGCAGCACGGCGCCGCATTCGACGAAGAACAGGTCGGGAACCCACGGGACGGCGCTGGCAGGTAGGAGGCCTCGGAGTGCCCTGCCTCTTGTCGTGTCAGCGACGAGCTCGACGCCAGCCGACGCGTCGATGACGACCGATGTCACACCTCGCCGGCGGCTCTCGCCTCGGCCAGGGTGTCGACGGCCCTCACCCCGGGATCCGTCGGCGCATCACCGAGGCGTCGATCGAGCCACGCCGTGAACGACTTCGCCGTCACGTCGTCGCGAGGATTCGCCACCACTACGGCCGGATCGGACGGCAGGTCGTCGGGTGCGCGGGCCACGAACCCAAGCGTAGCGGCCTCCCCTCGACCTCCCCGCTGGCGACGCGGCGTTACCGAGCGCAGCTGCTCGTGCCGGAGTCGTGCGGGCCCAGCGGTGAAGACTTCGACGACCTGCCCGTCGATCGGTGCGCGCATTATCGTGCGGAGCGGCGTCGGCGGGCAGGCCGGGTCTCGTCAGCCACTGGCTGCGCCCAGCGCCACGGCCATCTCGCGACGCGCCGGTAGGTGCGCCTCCCGACCTCCAAGACGTCGCGTTCGTGAGCGCGCGTCCTGTACCCGCAGTGATCCTGCAGATCCGTCGTTCCCGGCGGCCGCGCATCAAGTCCTGGGAGGACCTCGCGTCTGTGAGAGACGATGGTAGCGTGACACTCGACCTCGCCGACGCCGAGCGACTGCGCCGAGAACTACGGTCCTTCCTCTGCGTCAACACAGTTCCGGCGGCTCCCGACGTGCACGTTCTCTCATGGACTCAGGAGGATGGCTTCGCTCGTCACCTGGTCCACCTTGTCACCAAGGATGACGTCATCCCGGCGCTGCTTGCCGTGCCCTCAGGCAATGGTCCATTCCCGGGTGTTGTGGTATTTCATCAGCACGCCGGTCAACGCCACCTCGGAAAGTCGGAGGTGTTCGGACTGGTCGGCGACGAGTTCCAGGCGTTCGGGCCACGCCTCGCGCGGGCTGGCTTCGTGGTGCTCGCCCCCGATTCGATTGCCTTCGAGGACCGCCGGCCCGCCGGGCCAGGCACCGACGCTCGCGACGATGACTGGGACCAGCACTACAACGCGCTGGCGTATCGCCTAGTCGCCGGCGACACGCTCATGCGCAAGGTCATCGAGGACGGGATGAGCGCCGTCTCGGCGGTCATCGCCCGAGCGGACGTGAAGACGGATGCTGTCGCCGCCCTCGGACACTCCTACGGGGGGAACACGACCCTGTTCCTGACCGCCGTCGACGAACGAGTCCGGTTCGGCTGTGCCAGCGGCGCGCTGGCCTCGTACCGGCGAAAGATGGCCGACGGCACGGGCATCGAGATGGCTGAGGTCATCCCCGGCTTCACCAGGCGGTTCGATCTCGAGCCGATCTTCGAGACGGACTTCCGCCCGTGTTCTTTACGGGTTCCGCCCGAAGCGACGAGCCCAAGACGCCATCGCTGAGATCCACTTCCTCGGCACACCCACCCGCAACTACGAGTGGGTGTTCGAGGCGGACATCAAGGCGTGCTTCGACGAGATCGAC
>JBOGHR010000288.1:0-1741 GCA_050744905.1 Acidimicrobiales bacterium | reverse complement strand
GGGCTGTGGGGGCGCTGCGGGGGCCCCGACGTGGCCCTCCGCCCGGCCCCCTCCCCCGGCGGGGGCTGACCGGCCCGCCGCCACCCGGGCGCCCGCCGTCCGGCTACGGTCCGGTCGTGCGCACCGTCGCCGAGCGCCTCGGCTTCGCCGCCGGCGCCAAGGTCCTCCTGGTCAACTGCGCCGACCTGGGCGCCAGCCACGCCGCCAACGTGGGCGTGTACGAGGCGCTGCGCCACGGCATCGCCACCAGCGCCAGCCTCATGGTCCCCGGCCCCTGGGCCCGGGAGGCGGCCGCCCGCTACCTGGGCGAGGACGTGGGGGTCCACCTCACCCTCAACGCCGAGCTGGAGGTCTACCGCTGGGGCCCCATCACCCATGCGCCGTCCCTGCTCGACGGCGACGGCGGCTTCCCCCGGACCCTGGAGGACGTTTGGGACCACGCCGACCTCGACGAGGTGGCCAAGGAGCTCCGGGCCCAGATCGAGCGGGCCATCCTCTGGGGCTTCGACGTGAGCCACCTCGACTCCCACCTCGACGTCCTCCAGGGACGCCCGGAGTTCTTCGACATCTACCTCCAGCTGGCCGTCGACTTCCGCCTCCCCATCCGGCTGTCGGGGCCGACGACGGAGAGCGACGTGGGGTTCCCGTTCCGGAGCCTGGCCGCCGACGAGGGCGTGCTGTTCCCCGACAACACCGTCGAGCTGCGGGGCACCGGCGTGCGCCGCGCCCTGGAGCGGGTCCTGTTCTCCCTGGAGCCCGGGGTCAGCGAGGTCGTCGCCCGCCCGGCGGTGGACGCCTCGGAGCTGCGCGCCCTGGCTCCCGACTGGGCGGCGCGCGTGGACGACCACGACCTGCTCGTCCACGACCACGGCTTCCGCAGCCTGGCGGCGCGCGCCGGCGTCGAGCTGGTGGGCTACCGGCCGCTGCGCGAGGCCATGCGGGCCGGCTGACGGCCCCACCCGCCGGTCACGGCCGGGGGTCAGCGCTTGAGCAGGCGGCCGGCCACGATGGACAGCTCGTAGAAGGCGTACATGGGCAGGGCCAGGGCGAGCAGCGAGTACGGGTCCTGGCTGGGCGTAACCACCGCCACGAACACGAAGATCCCCACCGCCACGCCCCGGCGCCACCGGCGCAGGCGCCGGCTGGGCACGATGCGGGCCAGCTGGAGGAACACCAGGACCACGGGGAACTGGAAGGCCAGCCCGAAGGCGAGCATCATGAACGTCACCAGCCCCAGGTAGCGGGCGGGACTGAAGATGGCCTCCAGGTTCTCGCCCCCGATCTCCACGAGGAACTCGAGCGCCCGGGGCAGCGTCCAGAACGCCAGCCCGGCGCCCAGCAGGAACAGGGCCAGGGCGCTCACCACGAACGGCACGGCCAGGCGCCGCTCCCGGCGGTGCAGCCCGGGCGTGACGAACCGCCACAGCTGCCACAGGACCACGGGCATGGCCAGCACCACGCCGGTGTACCCGGCGACCTTGAGGCGGGTGGAGAACCCCTCCAGCGGGTCGGTGATGAACAGCGTCGACGTCCCCGTCACCGACACGTACGGCTGGACCAGGACGCCCAGGATCGCGTCGTAGAGCGCGAACCCGACGACGGCCCCGAGCACCAGGGCGGTGACCGACACCACCAGCCGGCGGCGCAGCTCGCTCAGGTGCTCGACGACGGGCATGGGCCCGCCCCCGGGCGCCGGGCCGGGCCGGGGGGCGGCCCGCTCGCCGACGAGCACGCTCACGCC
>JBOGHR010000287.1:0-12745 GCA_050744905.1 Acidimicrobiales bacterium | reverse complement strand
GTGCTCCGGCGGGCGAGCGAAGCTCGCGCCGCCTCCGCCCCGTCCCTTCTCCGGTGTCCGCAGCCGTAGAGGCCGCCTGCGGCGGCGAGTGCGGCCACGGACCTTGCCCCTGCGAACGCGGCGAAGGTTTGTGGCCAGGGCGGCGAGCGGGCGTGGAACGCGGCCAGCACGGACAAGACGAGGGCGCCTCCGGAGGTCAGGTGCCGAGCCGGATGGCGAGAACGGAGGCGTCGTCCTCGCCGGCCGCGCCGTCGAGAGTGACGCAGGAGGCGAGCAGGTGGTCGCACAGGTCGTCGAGCGCTCGGGGTTCGCGTTCGGCGACGTGCTGCACGAGACGAAGCCCGCCGGCCCGCGACAGGGTCGGCGAGCTGGCCAGGCCGTCGGTGAAGACCACGATCGTGGTCCCCGGCTCCAGCTGCACGACCGTCTCCTCGATGGGGTCGGCGGCACTGCCGAGGGCAGGAGAGCGGCCGACCTCGAGGAACGACCCTGACCCGTCGGGTCGCAGGACGAGGGGCGGGCAGTGCCCGGAACTGGCAACGCGCAACGTGCCTTCGGCCGGGTCCAGGGTGAGGTAGGTGAGCGTGGAGCCAGCCCCGACGTCGGTGGCCGCCACCAGGCGGTCGAGGTGCCCGACCAGCGCGCCAGGGTGGTCGCCCTCCACCATGGCGAGCGCCTGGACCGCCATCTTGAGCTGGGCCGTCACCGACGACGCGTGGAGCCCGCATCCACCGGCCACGTCGGCGACCACCACGCCGACGGCGCCCGACGCCAGCGACACCACGTCGTACCAGTCGCCGCTGAGCCCCAGGCCGCTGTCGCCGGGCACGAACCGGGCCGCCACGCTCAGGCCGGGACGTGCCGGAAGGCGTTCCGACAGGCCCTGGAGGGCACGGAGCTGAGCGTGGGCCTGGGCGTACTGGAAGAGCTGCTCGATCCCCGGGCCCGAAGCACCAGCGGCCTGCTCGGCCGCCGGGCCGGGACCTGCGGCCACCGGTGCGACGCGAGTGGGCACGGCTGCCTCTCGTGGGTCGCTCTCGACGTCGCCCAGCTCGTCCCGTACCACCTCGAGGACCGGGTCGATGGCCGCCGCCAGCTCGTCGCTGAAGCCGAGGCCGAACGACGAGTCCGCCGCTTCGACTTCGACGACCACCGTGTCGGACGGCAGGCCGCCGAAGTGGCGCACCACGGAGAGCATGTTCTCGAGTCCCACACGGCCGCCGACGGCCTCGACCAAGCTGTCGTGCACCTCTCCGTCGTCGGGCGAGAACGCCCCCAGCCGGTAGCGGCGGACGGTGCCGGGACGATCGACGCCCCTCGCCACGGCACCGACCAGGACCACCTTCTGTGGACGCAGCTCCTGAAGACGATGGAGCACCAGGTGGGCCGAGTAGGAGAGGTCCTCCACGACGACGCCGTCGGGCCAGTCGTATGCCTCGGCGAGGCGGATGAACCGCTCGCCGAAGTCGAGGTCGCGGCAGGCGGGCGACCCGTAGCCCCCGACCAGGACCCGGCAGGGCGCCACGGAACGCGCGGCTACTCCAGGGTGCAGCCGCACGAGTTCACCTCCCGCGTGATGATGCCGCGCCCGGTGTCCATGTGGGTGGTGCACGGCATGCACGGGTCGAAGCTGCGGATGGCCCGCAGCACGTCGAGGCCCTTGACCTGCTCGTCGGGCACGCTCTCGAGCAGCGGCGTGTCGACGATGGCCTGCTCGTAGGGGCCCAGGCCGCCGAAGGGGTCCCGGGGCGAGGCGTTGAGGGTGGACGGGGTGGTGATCTGGTAGTTGATCAGCTTGCCCTTGTCCATGTGGAGGTGGTGGACGAGGAAGCCCCGGCTCGCCTCCCAGAACCCGACGGCGATGCGCTCGTCCTTGGGCACCTTGTAGGGGGTGTGGACCTTGGTCTCACCCCGCCGCCAGTACTCCAGGGCCTTGAGCATGCAGTTCATGCCGATGGCGGCGGTGAAGGCCATGGAGTAGGCCCGGGCCCGGTTGCGCTCCAGGGCGTTGATGGTCCGGGGCACCTTCCAGAACAGCTCCTCCTCGGGCAGCCCGTGGCGGGGCATGAGGATGCGCAGGCCCTCGCCCGTCGACTCGAGGAGAGGGTTCTCCTTGGTGTTGTCGGCCAGGGCGGTCGCCCACAGCTGGCCGTAGGCGCCGGTCTCGATCGTGCGCCGGTCCCAGCGGGGGGCGGTGTCCCAGGTGTACTTGCCCCGGAAGTCGGTGGCCTGCGGCTTCGGCATGGTCACCTTGTTCCACGGGTGGTAGGGCGAGAGCGGGTTGCCCAGGGGGTCGGTGCGGAACCGGGGGCCGCCCGAGCGGGTCCAGTCCTCGTAGAAGGAGTGGTCGACGAACTCCTCGTAGCCCATGTTGATCTGCGTCAGGTTGGTGGTGACGAGACGGCCGTCGATGATCATCGCCGGCTTCGACCAGCGGCGGTTGCCCCACTCGTCGCAGTTGGCGTAGGTGGCGTCGTAGGCCTCGGAGTCGTCCCAGATGCCGGTCTGGGCGAGGTTCATCTCGCGGGCGCCGACCCGCTCGTAGTCGGGGTTGGCCTCCAGGAAGAAGTCGCACAGGTCGTCCCAGATGCGGCACACCACCTTGGCGAAGTCGAAGATCTTGCCCAGCTGGGTGTAGTACTCGTTGAACGACGAGGTGGAGATGGTGGTGGTGACGCCGCCGGGGGCCAGGGTCGAGGGGTGCGGGAACTTGCCGTACATCAGCATGCACATGATCCGCCCCACCCGGGTCCACTCCAGGGCCTCCAGGTAGATCTGGCCCGTGAGCGGGTTCATGGCGTCCATGACGTCCTTGATGGTCCGGTAGCCGTGGATGTCCCCGCTCGGGGCCAGCGTGTTCTCCGCCCTCGCGACCAGCTCGGGGTTGGTGACCGACACCAGCGCCGTCGAGTAGTCGGGACCGGCCAGCAGGCCCAGGTGCAGCGGGCGGTCGTAGAACATCTCGCCCACCTCGCCCAGGTTTCGCACCTCGATGCCGAGGGGCGGCGGGGCCGCGCCGAAGGCCATGTCGAGGCACTGCGAGGACACGGTGGCGTGCACGCCGCCGCACACGCCGCACGCCCGGGAAGTGATGTCGATGGCGTCGCGGGGGTCGCGGCCCTGGAGGATGATCTCGTATCCGCGGAAGAGCATGGCCCGGGCGTGGGCCTCGACCGCGACGCGGTTCTCGAGGTCGAGGACGGTGTGGACGGCCAAGGCGCCGGCCACCCGGGTCATGGGGTCGATGTTCCAGTCCCGCAGGCGGGGCGGGGCGGCCAGCTGGGCGCCGGGGCCGTCGTGGCGCCGGACGTAGCCCTTGGGCTTCGCCGGCGACACGGCGTATGGGTCACCGACACCCGCGCGCAGCGTCGCCTTTCCGCTCTGGTCAAACTCGATGGGCAAGTTCTTGAAGCACATGGTTTCGTCTCCTCAGGCGGCAGGGCGTCCACAACCCGCGGTCCGTACATCGTCCTGGGCTCTCCGCAGCATGCGCAGAGATGCTTTACGATGGTCAACAGTCGATAAGCGTGACTTACACACCAGGAGGTGACATGGCCCTGCCCCCCGGGCGGGTGAGCACCGGCGCCGGCGACATCGACGACCTGTTGCACGGGCTGATCCCGGGGGACAACGTCGTGTGGGTGCCGGACGACGCATCCGTGATGGCCCGGCTGGAGGAGGACTTCCTGGCCGCATCGGGGCGGGCGGGGCTGACCCGGGCCTACGTGACGACAGCGACCCGCCCGGATGTCGTGAAGGAGCGGGTGGGGGCGGGCGTCGTCGTGCTCGACGCCCGGCCCCGACAGGCCCACGCCGACGCCGCCGTGCTGGAGCAGACGCTCATGGCGCTGTGCGCCACGCCGTCGCCGGCGTGCGTGGTCCTGGACGGGCTCCACACGTTGGCGCGCCGTTGGCGCCCCGACCGAGCGCTGGCGTTCTTCAGCCGCGTGTGCCCGAGGATGTTCGACGCCGGCGCCATCGCCTACTGGCGCGCGCCGCGGCGCGAGCTGGGGAACGCGTTCGTCGACCAGGTGGAGAAGGTCACCCAGTGCGTCCTCGAGATCCGTCGAGGGGGCCTCCGGGTGGTGAAGGCGGAGGGCCGGACCGCCGCGATCCAGGGCATGCAGTTCGCGCTCACCCTGGACGACACCGGCATCCACCTGGACAACGAGCGCGTCCTCGGCCGGCTGGCCCGGGGGCTCGAGCACATCCGGCGCGAGCGGAACCTGACGCAGGGCGACCTCGCCCGGATCGCCGGCGTCAGCTCCAGCGCCATCTCGCAGGCGGAGGCGGGCCGCAGCGGACTGTCCCTCGAGACCCTGGTGGCGCTCTCGGAGGGACTGGGGGTCAGCATCGACGCCCTTCTCGGCGGCGTCCGCGGGCCCGGGTACGTCCTCGCCCGCCGCGACCGCAGCAGGACGGCCAGCTCCTACGCAGCCCTCCTGGACGACCCCGAACCTGGGCTTCGCGCCTACCTGGTCGGGCTGGGCGCAGGGGAGGCCGGCGTTCCGCCGGTGGCCCACAAGGGGGCGGAGATGGCACTGGTGGCGTCGGGCCTCGTGCAGCTCCAGGTGGCGGACGACACGCCGGTCATGCGAGCCGGCGACGCCCTCCTTGCCGCCAGCGCCACCATTGGGGGCTGGAGAAACCTGACGCTCGAACCGGCCCGGCTCTTCTGGGTGATCCGGGACTGACCGCCGTAGCGGCGCGCGGCGCGTCAGCCGTGGACGGGCGGTTTCGGCGGTGCTCATAAGTGACGCCCTGGGCCCGGAGCCGCACCACGAGCGTCGCTGTTCGACCCGAAGGCGCGACCGGCGACTGGGCGGTCGCGGTCGGGATCACCGCCTCGTCCCCGTGAAGGCGAGGAACTCGGCTCGGGTGCGGGCGTCGTCACGGATGAGCCCGCGCAGCGAGGAGGTCACGGTGCGGGCACCGTGGGCCTGCACGCCCCGCAGCGTCATGCACAGGTGTTCGGCGTCGATGACGACCCCCACGCCCCTGGGCTGCAGGTGCTCGGTCAGCCAGTCGGCGGCCTGGACCGTCAGGCGCTCCTGGAGCTGGAGGCCACACGCGAACATCTCGACCACCCGGGCCAGCTTCGACAGCCCGAGGAGCCGTTCGCCCGGCAGGTAGGCCACGTGGGCGACGCCGATGAAGGGGAGCATGTGGTGCGCACACAGCGACCGAACGGGGATGTCGCGGGCGACGACCAGCTCGTCGTAGTGATCGGAGTTGGCGAAGGTGGTCAGTTGGAAAGCCGCCGGAGTCAGCATCTCGGCCAGGGCGGCGGCGACTCGGCGAGGGGTGTCCTGAAGTTGCGGGTCGAGCAGGTCCTGGCCCAGCGCGACGAGCAAGTCGGCTACGGCGGCCTCGGCGGCGTCTGCATCGAGCTGGTTCTCCCGGGGTCCCCTCAGCAGCGCCAGGCGTGAACTGGTCCCACCCGCTCCGTCCGTCACGATGGCGGGCGATCGCATGACGAGCTCCTCGTGGTGCGGTGTGCGAGGCCCCCCGAGGGCCGCCGCCGTTGCCTCGCCCCGACAACGCTGGCGACGGCGAGGGTCGGCGGCGACCCCGGCGGTGCCGGGTGGCATGACGTCCGGTCGCTCACCTGGTCGCCACCGGCTCGGCAAAGGGAACGGACCAGGTCGCGGGCCGACCGCCGGCCATCACTGCCGCGCTCGGCGAGTCAGGCCCCTTCTCCGGTCGGGCTCGTAGCGGATGGCTGCCATGGTTGCGACTCCATTTCTCTAAGAGAGACTTGTCGCTACCTTAGAGTGGTGGTACGATTTCGTCAACCGATTTTTCTCTTAGAACCTGGGGGCCTGGCTCATGCCAGCCGGGAGCGCTCGATGACCACGCATGGACCACCCCCCCGACGGGAGGGCTTCGACAGGCGGGTCTCGGGCATCGCCTCGTTGGGCGAGCCCGTGCGCCGAGCCCTGTACCGCTACGTGGTCGCCCAGGCGTCCCCGGTCAGCCGTGACCAGGCCGCCGAGGGCATCGGCGTCGTCCGTCACGTGGCCAAGTTCCACCTCGACAAGCTGGTCGACGACGGGTTGCTCGAGGTGGAGTTCCGTCGCCCACCCGGTCGGAGCGGGCCGGGCGCGGGACGGCCGACCAAGCTCTACCGCCGGTCCTCTCGGCAGGTCGAGGTCAGCCTGCCTGAACGTCGCTACGACCTGGCCGGCCGCCTCCTGGCCCAGGCCGTCACGGACGCGGCGTACGACGGGATCCCGGTGTCGGACGCCCTCGAGCGGGCCGCCCGCGGCGCTGGTGCGGCGCTGGGGCGCGAGGCCCGGGGCCGGGTCGGTTCACGTCCCAGCCGGGCGGCGCTCACCGCTTTGAGCTGCGAGCTCCTGGACGAGCTCGGCTACGAGCCCCGTACCGAAGCTGGCGGCGTCAACCTGGCCAACTGCCCGTTCCACGCGCTGGCCGCTGACTACACCGAGCTGGTCTGCACCATGAACCGCCAGCTGCTTGCGGGCGTCCTCGAGGGACTCGGTCATCGTGGGCTCGACGCCTGCCTGGAACCAGCCCCGGGGATGTGTTGCGTCCGGCTCCGCAAGCGTCGCCCCGGGCGCCCCGACGACGGAGGAGGGAAGGGATGAGGGCATACGAGCACCGCTCCATCGGCGACGCCGCCACCGGTGGCGCCACCGTCAACCTCGGAGGCGAATCGGGCGACGAGCGCTTCGAGCTCACCTATGGCGACGTGGTGGCGCTGAGTGGCGACTTCTTCCGGCCCGACGGCCCGTCCACCCCGGGCGTCGCCGGTGAGCAGGGCTCCCGGGCGTCGGAATGCTCGGGGCGGTTGTTCGACCTGGCCATGGTGGCGGGCGAGGCGGGAGGGCGACCCGCCAGCCGCGACGAGATCGTCGGCGCGCTGAAGGTGGCGGCCGTCGACGAGGCCGTCCCCGATCGCCGCTTCGAGCCCGGGGGACGATTCGCCGGCTTCCGGTTCAGCGCGGGCGCCGATCGCAGCGAGGTGGAGCGCCGGGTACGCGATCGCTATCTGACCCTGGCGGCCAACAACGACGACCACTTCGTCGCTCCGGGCAGGTCCGATTCCCCGACCGGCAGCGGTTTCGGCTCGGCGCTGGAGGCCTACCGCCGCCTGCACGAGGCCGCGCTGGACGAGGCCCGGCGTCTCGGGCGTCGAGGTGGTGACATCTCCCGGGCCATGGCCCGGGAGGCCGCCGCCCAGCACTACCTGACCGACGCATTCGCCGCCGGCCACCTTCGCACTCCGGTGGCCGACATCCGCCGCTACTGGAAGGCCCGGTACCCGGCGTTCTGGGCGCATCTCCAACGCAAGGTGGCCGCCGACACGGCCACCGCGCTGCGGGACCTGAGCGCGGTGATGAGGCTGGTGCCACGGCGGGTCCTCCAGCGCCGAACGCTGTCTGAGCTCACGATCAGAACTTGCCGGTATCCCGAGCTGTCCGTAGGCGACCTCGTGGCCCGGGTGTTTCACGACTGGGACAATGACCGTGGGCTCACCGTTGAAGGCGGCGGCGTCGTCTTCGGCGACGGCCGCATCGACGACGGCGCCACAAAGAAGCTGGCCCTGGCGGGCGTCCGTGCCGGTCTTGACGACATCGAGGCGGCGTTCGCTCTCGGATCCTCCGGAAGACGTCTCCGTGGCCAAGCCCTGTATCGGGCCGTGCGCCGGGCGACCGGCGCCAACGGGGACCGCTTCCTGGCCGAAACGGCGGTGCCCCGGCTGTCGCCCGCCAATCCTGTCCAGAACTGGCTGGCACCCGATGTGGAGACCCTGTGGACCTCACCCGTGGTGGGCGCCACGGGGACGACGGTTGGCGAAGCCCTGGTCACGATGTTGGAACCTGACGGGCAGTTCATCCGCCAGGTGGAGGGCCTCGGCCAGGGCCTCGCCGGGGACCACGGCGTCTTCGCCTTGCCCGTCGTCGGCGCGTGGCTCAGCGGCAAGTGCTGCCGCGCCTACCATCGCGGCTTCGTAGAACCCCTCGCCCACGACCCCAGGGCCGTGGTCTGGGCTCTGCTCGAGGACGGTCCTCGGTCACCGATGATGCGCGGGGGCGCAGCGGCTGGCCCCACCCGCGCTCCGGTCCCACTCGCCCGCACCTCTGGGGCGACCGCCACCTCTGCCTCTCCGGTGCTGGGGCGGTCGTGCTGAGGGCTGCGGACCTGGCTGGCTTCGTCGGTGCCGGCCTTGCCGGTGCCGCCCACATCCCGCAGGTCCGCCATCTGGCTCTCACCGGAAAAGCCCCGCACGGCGCATGACGAGCTGACGGCAGGGATCGAGGGGAGCCCGACGGTCATGGCGCCGCTCGGGAACGGTGACCTCGTAGCCGAGGGACCGCTCATGCCCGTGCCCATCGCATGGTGGTGTCGGACGCCGTAGGCGGAAGATGCGTACGGGGGCCGTGGGGACGCCGGCGTCGACGCGGCCGTGGAGCAGGACGACGAGCGGACGCTCGCCGTCCTGCTCGCCACGCCACGCGACGACAGGCGGTGCGGTGGTCATGACCCTGGCTCCTCGGCCTCTGCGGTGATCTGGCCGGCGGTGCGGACCCCGCTCCAGCGCCGGACCTCGCCGTCGAGGTCGAGGTGTTCGATCGGCGCGGCGTTCTCGAACGGACCCCACTGGTCGCGCGGGAGCATCCACATCAGCTCGAACTCGTTGCCGTCGGGGTCGGCGCCGTAGAGGCTCTTGGTGGCACCGTGGCTGGACTGGCCGGTGTAGGCGCCGGCGTCGACCAGCGCTCGGCGGGCCGCCGCGAGCTCGTCGATGGTGTCGAGCTGCCAGGCCAGGTGGTACAGGCCGATGGCGCCCCGACGCTTGAGGCCGCCGGCGGTGCCGACGCCGAACAGGCCGAGGTCGTGGTGGTTGCCCGAGCGGGGCAGGCGCAGGAACGCGGCGTTGGCTCGGGGCTCGCGGGCGATGACGGCCATGCCGAACACGTCGGTGTAGAAGCGCACCGACGTGTCGAGGTCGGCGACGAACAGCACGGCGTGGTTGAGGCGAACGGGTGAGATGGCCATGGCGGGTCCCTTCACGAAAGAGGTGCCCGCCCGGGCCGGCGGCGGTGGAACCGGCCCGGGCAGGCGGTCGGTCATGTTCAGCCGGCGTCGTTGCGGATGGCCGACACCTCGAACTCGAGGGTCACCTTCTCGCTGACGAGCACGCCGCCGGCCTCGAGGGCGGCGTTCCAGTTCACGCCCCAGTCCTTGCGGTTGATGGTGGTCCTGCCTTCGAAGCCGATGCGGGCATTGCCGAACGGGTCGACCGCCGTGCCGGTGTACTGGAAGTCGACGGTCACCGGCCGGGTGACGCCCTTGATGGTGAGGTCGCCGGTCACCCGGTAGCCGTCGGCGTCGACCTGCTCGACCGCCGTCGACGCGAAGGTGATCTCCGGGTAGTTCTGCATGTCGAAGAAGTCGTTGCTCCTCAGGTGGCCATCGCGGTCGGCGTTGCGGGTGTCGATGCTGGCGGCCTGGATCGTCAGCGCCAGGTGCGAGTTGGCGGGGTTCTCGGCGTCGAAGTAGCCGGAGCCCTCGAACTCGTTGAACGAGCCGCGCACCCTGGTGACCATGGCGTGACGGGCCACGAATCCGATGCGGCTGTGGGCGGGGTCGATGGCGTAGGTGCCGGTCAGGGTGCCGACGGTGGTGTTGGTGGTCATCGCGTGCTCCTCAGTTTGGTGGACGCGTCATCCAACATTGTTGACGTGTCATCTATTCCACCGGTACCATGGGGCCATGACGAAGGTCCTTTGGCTCACCGAGCGGGAGGAGCGGGCGTGGCGTGCGCTCCAGTTCGTGCAGATGCGCCTCGAGCGCGAGCTCGCCCGCCAGCTCGCCGCCGAGTCCGACCTGTCGTACCCCGACTACCTCGTGCTGGTGGCGCTCACCGACCGGGCCGACGGCCGGATGCGGCTGTTCGAGCTCGGCGACGCCCTCGGCTGGGAGAAGAGCCGGGCATCCCATCACGTCGGGCGCATGGTCGACCGGGGGCTGGTGAAGAAGCAGAAGTGCGACTCGGACCGCCGCGGCTTCTACGTCGTGGTCACCGCCCGTGGCCGCCGCGAGATCGAGGCGGCCGCTCCCGGACACGTGGCGGCCGTTCGCCGCCTGTTCGTCGACCGTCTCACCCCCGAACAGCTCGATGCCGGCGGCGACGCCGCCGAAGCCGTCCTCGGCGCGCTCGACGCGCCGGGCCTGGGGCCACCACCGATTCGAGCCCGAGCATGACGGCGTGAGGGACGCCTCTGCGGGCGCCGACCACCGACCGCCCGACAGCGTCAACCGGCCGCCAGGCGCGCCGGGAACCCGAAGCGCTCGAAGCACTCGCCGGTGTCGAGGAAGGCGTGGATCTCGCCGATCCGGTTGCCGCGCAGCTCCAGCACCTGGAGCGCCCAGGGGCTGTGGCCGCCGGCGGGATCGACTCGGTACTGGGCGAAGGCGGGGCAGCCGTTGGCCCATCCCCGCAGCAGCCGGGAGCCCCTGCAGCCCGCGCCGGGGCCCGCGTACCAGGCCAGGAGGTCGTCGCGACCCTGGAGCCACATGGCATAGGGCGGCATCGTCTGGATGGCGTCCTCGTGGAGGAGGGCGGCCAGGGCGTTCATGTCGTAGCGCTCGAACGCATCGAGGTACCGGCCGAGGAGCGCCTCCTGGTCCGGCGTCAGCGGTCCGGAGGGCTCCGTCGGCCGTGCCGCCGCCATCGTCGCTCGGGCCCGCTGCAGGGCGCTGTTGACGGCGGGGACCGACGCGCCGAGCAGCTCGGCCACCTCCCGCGCCGGCCAGGCCAGCACCTCGCACAGGACCAGGGCGGCCCGCTGGCGGGCGGGGAGGCGCTGCAGCGCGGCGACGAAGGCGAGGCGGATCGTGTCGCGCGTCGCCGCCACCTGGCCGGGATCGCCATCGAGGTCGAGCACGTGCTCGTCCGCCACCGGGGTGATCCAGCGGTCCTCGGGCAGGACGTCGCTGAGGTGCTCGGCGTCGGGGGTGCGGACCGGTCCGAGGTCGACGGGCCGGGCTCGTCGCTGGCGGCTGCGGCCCATGTCGATGCACACGTTGGCGGCGATGCGGAACAGCCAGGTCCGCACGCTGCTGCGCCCCTCGAACCGGTCGGCGGCCTGCCAGGCCTTCACGAGGGTCTCCTGGACGGCGTCCTCGGCCTCGGCGCCGGAGCCGAGCATCCGGTAGCAGAAGCCGGTCAGCTCCCGGCGGTGCCGGTCGAGGTGCTCGGCCGCCAGCTCCACGGCGGACGTGGTCACGGCGATCATGCTAGGTCCGATCGGTCAGGGACGGCGCCCAGCAGCAGCTCGTCGACGCCGGCGATCAAGAGCAGGTCGTGCAGCGCCGGGTCGACGTCGACGAGCAGGACACGGCAGCCGAGCCGGCCGGCGGCGACGGCGAGCCGGCACAGCTCGTCGACGGCCTCCAGGTCCGGGAGATGGGGCTCCGGCCCGGCCACCGCGTCACCCGTCGGCGGCGGCCCGGATGGCGGCGATGTCGATCTTGACCATGCCGAGCATCGCCCGCATCGCTCTCTCCGCCCGCTCGGGCTGGGAATCGTCCAGGAGGCTGCCGAGCTCGCTGGGGCAGATCTGCCATGACAGCCCGTACCGGTCTTTGAGCCACCCGCACTGGACCTCGTGGCCGCCGTCGGCCAGCGCGGCCCAGTACCGGTCCACCTCGGCCTGGTCGGCGCAGTCCACCAGGAGGGACACGGCTTCCGTGAAGTGGAACTGCGGACCGCCGTTGATGGCCGTGTAGGGCTGGCCGTCGAGGGCGAAGTCGACGGTCAGCACCGTCCCCGGCTCGCGGGGACCGGCATCGGTGCAGTGGCTGACGCGGGTGATCTCCGAGTTGGGGAAGATGCCGCAGTAGAACTCGGCGGCCTCCAGGGCCTCGGTGTCGAACCACAGGTTGGGGACGATGCGGGGCACGGCTCAGCCCTACCGTTGCGGCGCCGGGGGCGTCTGCCCCGGGTGGTACGACGGCGACATGACGAGGCGCATCACGCCTGCCCCCCGCCGCCCTCGACGTTCACCATCCACGACGTGCCGAAGCGGTCGGTGCACATGCCGAACCGCGGGGACCAGAACGTCTCGCCCAGGGGCATCGTCGTCTCGCCCCCCTCGGCGAGCGCCTCGAAGACCCGGGTCGCCTCGTCGGGGTCGGCCAGCGTCAGGCTGACGGCCATGCCCTTCATGCCGGCGCCGTCGCCGGTCGGGTCGTCGGAGGCCATGAGCAGGTCGCCGGCACCCAAGCTGAGCGCGGCGTGCATGACCAGGTCGGGGTTCGCCGGCCCCGGCGGCGGCTCCGCGCCCTCGGGCATGTCGGCGACGGTCATCACGTCCAGCTGACCGCCGAGGACCTCGTGGTAGCGGGTCATCGCCTGGCGGCAGGTGCCGGTGAAGAACAGGTACGGGTGAATAGGCATGGCGCGTGCTCCATCTCGTGGGGATGTGGCCAATGGGTGCGGACGGAGCGGGCGACCGCGAGTCATCGGTCCCGTGCAGGAGGCTCGTCGGTGCAGGGGGCCGGCTGCACCTGGTCGATCCAGCCCGCCGGGCCCCGGCCTCACGCGCCGGGCGCCGGTGGGGCGCGGCGCTCCCGCACGGCCAGGCGGAGGCGGAACACGGGGCCGAGGACGGTGTCGGCGTGGCGGCCCAGGGCCGTGCGGACCGCCTTCTTGACCAGCCACGCCGCCCACCCGGCGGCGGTGGTGGGAGGCGGGGGGCGAGGCGGGCCGGGG
>JBOGHR010000286.1:0-1841 GCA_050744905.1 Acidimicrobiales bacterium | reverse complement strand
CAGCGTCGGCGGCGGCGGCCCGCTCGCCGGCCTGGACCGGTGCGTACTGGCCTCCGGGCCACAACGCCGTCATGGCGAAGGCCACGACCGTCGCCAGCGCGGTGGTGACGGCTCGCCGCCCGTGGGGGTGGTCCTCGGCCGCCCGCCAGGCGCGCACCGAGGTGGTCCGGGCCAGGCGGCCGAGCAGGTAGGCGATGCTGAGTGGCGGCAGGGTGATGGCCACCAGCGAGAGGAGGCGGGCGGCGACGTCGGCGAGCGCACCGTCGGCGACGTTGCCCTGGAGGACGGCGTACTGGAGCCGGAGGCTGTCGGCCGCGGTGGCGACGATGCGGGGGAGGAGGAGGACCAGCATCACCAGGCAGGCGGCGAGGGCGGGGACGGTGACGGCCACCCACGCGGTCACCACGGCGCGGGCCCACGGCTTGAGCACCTTGGTCCGGGGGTCGGCCCAGTGGCGGGGGAGGAGGCCGCGCAGGGTGGGGCGCACGTGGGCGAAGAGGTCGGGGACCCCGGTGAGGTCGGCCAGGATGTGGCACCCGTCGAAGCGCACAAGGGGCAGCAGGTGGCGCACCATCTGGAACACCTGGATGGGCACCATCACCAGCAGCGCGTCGGAGCGGGTGAGCGCCCAGGCGCCGAAGACGGCGACGGCGAAGATGGCGTTGAAGTAGAGCCCGCCGAGGTCGACGCGCAGCCGGCCCGCCCGCCCCAGCCGGTAGGAGTCGGAGACGTCGGTGTAGAAGGCGGGCCACACCAGGTACAGAGCGGCGCCCATGGCGCCCGGGGTGGCGCCGCCGTACCGGCAGGCGGCGGCGTGGCCGAACTCGTGGAAGCCGGCCGACAGCGCCGTGAGCGCGAACACGAGCAGCAGCGACCGCGGCTCGTAGAGCGCGTGGTGGAGCGGGGCTCCGAGGCCCTTGTCGAGCAGGACCCATCCCGTCACCCCGGCGAAGGCCGCCAGCGCCGGTGCCATCGCGGCCGGGTGGAACAGCAGCGCGAACGGCGCCGTGAGCCGGTTGGTGAGCCCGGGGCTCGACACCACGAACCGCAGGCGCAGCGCCAGCAACGGGTTCGTCCGCTCGACCACCGGCTCCTTGCCGTGGCGGTCGGTCACCACGCCAAGGGGCCGGAGCTTCTCGTCGACCAGGTAGGCGACCTCGTCGCCGGTCAGCAGCCGGCCGGTGCCGGCCGCGACCTCCTCGGCGATCCCGGCGTGGTCACGGCGGCCGTCGATGGCCTCCAGGACCGCGAAGAGGAGGGGCGTGAGGTGGATGGCCTGGCCATCGGCCCGGCGCACCAGCCGGGGCGGCCGCCGGTACCCCGACCCCGGCATCTGCCCGACCAGCTCGACCCCCCGCGCCACCGAGGGGACGGCGGGCGGCGCGGGGGCGAGCGTGTTCGACGACGGCGTCATGGCGAGGCGCGGGCCGGCGGGGCGAGAGGGGTGGCTACTGCACGACCTCGGCGGTCTGGTCGGCGGTGGCCTCCGCCGTCACGCCGTCGAGGCTCTGGGTGATGACCGCCGTCTGGTCGGCCACGGCGATGGCCTCGGATCCCACCGAGCCGATGTTGGCGGCGACGCTGGCGTCGATGGGCGCGGCGACGTTGGCGTTCGCGGCCACGGCCCCGGCGATGGGCGCGGCGAGGTCGGCGTCGACGGCGGCCTTCACGTCGACGTTCAGCAGTCCGTCGCTCAGCAGGGCGCTCGCCCCCTGGACCAGGTCGTCGGCCTGCTCGACGGCGCCGTCGGTGATCCCGCCGGCGTCGGTGATCCCGCCGGCGTCGGTGGCGGCGCCGGCGTCGGTGGCGGCGCCCCCCGCACCGGCGTCGGTGGTGCCGCC
>JBOGHR010000285.1:0-2448 GCA_050744905.1 Acidimicrobiales bacterium | reverse complement strand
GCGGGGGTTGGCGTTCAAGGAGCCGGTCGACGTGACCCTGCTCGGCGGCGACGCCTTCGAGGCCCGCCTGCTGGAGGCCCAGGAGGAGGACCTCGAGGAGATCCGTGACGCCGAGGCGGTGCTGCGGGCCATGGGCCTGCTCGACCCGGGCGTCGACCTGGTGGCGGCGGTGCGCAGCTTCGCGACCGGGTCGGTCCTCGGCTTCTACGACACCGAGTCCGAGGAGCTGGTGGTGCGGGGCGCCGAGGCGACCCCGTTCGTGCGCAGCGTGCTGGTCCACGAGCTGCTCCACGCCCTGGAGGACCAGCACTTCGGCCTCCACCGCCCCGACCTGGGCGACGAGGCGTACCTCGGCTTCCAGGCGCTGGCCGAGGGGAGCGCGGTGCGGGTCGAGGAGCGCTACCGCGCCTCGCTCCCGCGCCGGGAGCGGGCGTCGCTCGCCGTCGAGGGCCTCCGCCAGGGCGCCCGCGCGCCCCGCGACGTCCCCCCGGTGGTGCAGGCCCTGTTCGCGTTCCCCTACGCCTACGGCCCCGACCTGGTGGAGGCCATCGTGCGCGCCGGCGGCCAGGGCCGCCTCGACGCCGCGTTCGCCGATCCGCCGGCCAGCACCGAGCACGTGCTCGACCCCGACAGCTACCTCGGCGGCGACCGCCCCCGGGCGGTCGCCGTGCCGGCGGCCGACCGCCCCGCCTTCGACGACGGCGAGATCGGCGAGCTGTTCCTCCTGCTCATGCTCGACGCCGAGCTCGACACCGGCGACGCCGTCCGGGCGGCCGACGGGTGGGGCGGCGACCGCTACGTGGCCTGGGCCGACGGGGACCGCACGTGCGTGCGGATGGACTTCGTCATGGACAGCGACCGAGACGCCGACGAGCTGGCCGACGCCCTCTCCCGCTGGGCGGGCGAGCGGGGCCCGGGGGCCACCGCGTCGGGCACCTCGCTGCGAACCTGCGGTTGACCGGCCCGGCCCCGGCCGACGCACTCGTCCGCCCTCAGTGGTCCCGGCCGGCGACGAAGCGGGCCAGCTCCGCCAGCCGGGTGCCGGCCCGGCACTCGAGCGGGGCGCGGTCGAGGGCGGCCAGCGCCTCGTCCAGCCGCCGGCCGATGGTGCGCTCCACCTCGCGGCGGGCGCCGGTCTCCTCCAGGATGGCCTGGAGCTCGGCGACCTCGCCGGCGGTGAGGTCGGGGGCGCCGAACCGGTCGGCCAGCAGCTTGGCGGCGCCGCCGCCGGCGGTGGCCGCGGCGAAGGCGTAGAGGGCGGTGGGCTTGCCCTCGCGGAGGTCCTCGCCCACCGGCTTGCCGGTCACCTCGGCGTCGCCGAAGGCGCCCAGCAGGTCGTCGCGCAGCTGGAACGCCTCGCCCAGCGGGCGGCCGAACGCCGACAGGGCCGGTGCCAGGTCGTCGAGGCGGCCGGCCAGGGCGGCGCCCAGGTGGAGCGGCCGCTCGATGGTGTACTTGCCCGACTTGTAGAGGCTGATGCGCCGTGCCTGCTCCACGGTGACCTCGCCCCGGACGGTGCCCAGCAGGTCGAGGTACTGGCCGACGTTGACCTCCAGGCGCAGCTCGGTGAACACGTCGAGCGCGGGGCGGGGGGCGGCCGACA
This sequence comes from Acidimicrobiales bacterium, assembly GCA_050744905.1. Classification (GTDB taxonomy): domain Bacteria; phylum Actinomycetota; class Acidimicrobiia; order Acidimicrobiales; genus DATLFN01. The sequence goes on along the minus strand of JBOGHR010000285.1, from coordinate 845 downwards.
GCAGGAGGTCGGCGTAGACGAAGGCCAGGTCGCCCACCAGGATGGCGACGCCCTCGCCGAAGCGCCGGCCCTCCCCCCGCCAGTCGGCCACCGCGTGGCGGGCCTCGAAGCTGCGGTGGACGGTGCTCAGCCCCCGCCGCCGGTGGGAGCCGTCCATGACGTCGTCGTGGATGAGGGCGAAGGTGTGGAGCAGCTCCAGGGCGGCGCCGGCGTCGACCACCGCCGGGTCGTCGGGATCGCCTCCGGCGCCGACGAACGCCCAGTGGCAGAACGCCGGCCGCAGGCGCTTGCCGCCGGCGAAGACCAGGCTGTCGATGGCGTCGATCAGCTCGGGCAGGTCGGCGTCGAGGTCCGCCCACCGCTTCGACTCGGTGCGGAGGAGGACGTCGATGCGGGCGTCGACCCGGGCCGCGATCCACGTGAGGCATTCGGGCGCGGAGTGCACGGACACCATCCGAGCCTACGGGTCGGACCGGATGACGACACCTGCGCCGGCCCTGGCATGCTGGCGGCGGTGCGGAGGCTGTCGACCGTCGAGCGCTCGGCCTACGACCACGTCCCCGCCGCGGTGGCCGCCCGGGTGCGCGTGCAGCGGGTGCCGCTGCTGCCCCCCGGCGCGGATGCCATGACCCTCGGGCCGCTGGTCCTGGTGCGCGGCGACGAGATGCGCCACCGGACCGGCCGCCGGGAGCTGCTGGCCCACGAGCTCGTCCACGCCCGCCAGTGGGCCGAGCTGGGCGTGGGCCGGTTCCTGCGCCGGTACCTGTGGGCCTACGCGGCCAACCTGCGCCGGCTCCGGCGCCACCGCGACGCCTACCTGGCCATCCCCCTGGAGGAGGAGGCCC
>JBOGHR010000284.1:0-1788 GCA_050744905.1 Acidimicrobiales bacterium | reverse complement strand
ATGTCGGCCGGCTCGGCCAGCCGGCCCGGGCCCTCGTCGCCGCCGGCCAGGCGGCCCACCCCGGGCTCGACCACCCGCACGCCGCGCCGGCGCAGCACGGCGAGGTTGTCGACCGTCGCCGGGTGCTCCCACATCTCCGCGTGCATGGCCGGGCACACGACCACCGGCGCCCGGGTGGCGAGGAGGGTGGCGGTGAGCAGGTCGTCGGAGAGGCCGGCGGAATAGGCGCCCAGCAGCCGGGCGGTGGCGGGCGCCACGACCACCACGTCGGCCGCCCGGCCCAGGGTCGTGTGGGGGATGGGGTCGGCGTCGTCGAACAGCGAGGTGCGGGCCCGCTCGGAGGCCAGGGCCGAGAACGTCACCTCGCCCACGAAGCGGGTCGCCCCCTCGGTGAGGACGGGCGACACCCGGGCGCCGGCGTCCACCAGCAGGCGGCACACCTCGACCGCCTTGTAGGCGGCGATCCCCCCGCACACCCCCAGCACCACCCGCCGCCCCCGCAGGGCGGTGGGGTGGGCGGGCGGCGCGATGTCAGCCCTCCTCGGGCGCCTCGCCCGGCTCTTGTCGCTTGTAGCGGATCTTCTCCGCCGCGATCTCCTCGAGGGCGATCGACAGCGGCTTGCGGGACACCGACGTCACCTGGGGCGGCACGATGGCGCCCAGGCCCTCGCCCAGCTGGTTGAAGTAGGAGTTGATCTGGCGCCCCCGCCGGGCCGAGAGGGTGACGAGGGTGAACTTCGAGTCCACCTTCCCGAGCAGGCTCTCGACGGGCGGGTCCATCATCGTCTGGCGGCGGCGCTGGGCCATCGGGTCTCTCCATCTCAGCTGCGGCCGTGGGGCCGGCGGGAGTCGCGAAGTATACCGGCCAGCTCCGCCACGGCCCGGTCCACGTCGTCGTTGACCACCACGTGGTCGGCCAGGCGCCGGCCCCGCGCCTCCTCGTCGCCGGCGATGGCCAGGCGGCTGGCGATGGCGTCCTCGGCGTCGCCCCTCGTGCGCATGCGGGCGGCCAGCTCCCCGCGGGAGGGCGGCACGACCAGCACCACCACGGCGTCGGGGTGGCGCTGGCGGACCTGGGCGGCGCCCTGCACGTCGATCTCCAGCACCACGTCGGAGCCGGGCGGCGGCTCGGGCCACGGCGTGCCGTAGAGGTGGCCGTTGGCCGGCAGCTCGGCCCACTCCAGGAACCCGCCGCCGGCCACGCGCTCCTCGAACGTCGAGCGGTCGACGAAGGTGTACGCGTCGGGCGCCTCGCCCGGGCGGCGGGCCCGGGTCGTCCACGACCGGCTGAGCCACAGCCCCGGGACCTGCGCGCACAGCCGCGACACCAGGGTGCCCTTGCCCACGCCCCCCGGCCCGGAGACCACGAGGATCAGGGCTTCCCGAGCTCCTTGAGCAGGCGGTCGCGCTGCTGCGCGCCCAGCCCCTGGAGCCGCCGGGTGGGGCTGATGCCCACCGACTCCATGACCCGGCGGGCCTTCACCTTGCCCAGCCCGGGCAGCGACTCCAGCACGGCGACGACCTTGGTCTTGCCGACGACCTCGTCGCGGTCGGCCAGGCCGAACAGCTCGGAGAGGTTCAGCGAGCCCATCTTGAGCTTCTCCTTGAGCTCGGCTCGCTGGCGCCGGGCGGCAGCCGCCTTGTCCAGAGCGGCCTTGCGCGCCTCCGGGGAGAGTTCGGGGGGGAGCGCCACGCCGGGCACCCTAGCGCGGCGCCTCGGGCGCGTCGTCCGCCCGTTGCCGCCGCTCCAGGGACAGCGGCCCGACCACCTCGGCGGCCGCCCTGGCC
>JBOGHR010000283.1:0-1535 GCA_050744905.1 Acidimicrobiales bacterium | reverse complement strand
CGCCCGAAGCGGGCGGCGCCCCACCAGGCGCGGCGCCGGCGCCCGGCCAGCGAGACGTTCGGTCATCTCCTCCTCCGGCGCCCGCGGCGCCAGCGGGACCGCCGCCGCCCGTCGGTGGTGGTGGAGTGGCCACGACGCGGGGCGCGGCCGCCTCCGGCCAGGCGGATGGTCTCAGCGTCGATCCAGTGCAGTTCCGCCCCTTCGACGGCGACGTCGCCGGCCGGAGCTCGACCAACATCGGCCTGCTGCTCGACGTCAGCCTGCGCATCTCCGTCGAGCTAGGCCGCACCCAGATGACCATCAAGGAGCTGCTGGCGCTCGGGCCGGGCTCGGTGGTGGAGCTGGACACCCTGGCCGGCGAGCCGGTGAACATCCTGGTCAACGACCGCCTGATCGCCAAGGGCGAGGTAGTGGTAGTGGACGAGAACTTTGGCGTCCGTGTCACCGACATCGTCAGCCCGGACAAGCGCCTGGGCAAGGTCCGCTAGGTGGTGCATCCCGCATGCGCCGCGCTCGCCGGGGCAACCTCGCCCCGGCGGAGGCATGAGAAGACTTACCTTCGATGATGCATCAAGTGCAGGCGTGGTTGGCCCGCCAGTCGCCGATGGCGAAGCTGCTGGTGGCCGCGCCACTGCTGCTCCTGGCCGTGGTGTGGTCGTCCTGGCCGAACAGCGCCAACGGTGGCCCATCCTTCGTCGCAACTGGCGACCGGCCGGTGCTGACCGGCGAGAGTCGCGACACGCGCCCGCTGGCCTCGGAGCCGGATACCGGAGCGGGGTTCGCCGGCCGGGGCACCGGCGGGGCTATCACGCAAACGTCCACTGGACCATCGGCCGGAGGCGAGGTGGTCGCCGGCCAGGACCTGCCCGACCGATCCGATCGTCTGCTGCTCGCGCCTCACCAGGAGCCGCGACCGAGCGAGGCGGGGCTCTCCTGGACCACGGCGCTACGCACACTGGTGAGCATCGCCGTCGTGCTCGTCCTGATCGTCGTCTGCGCCCGCGTGCTCAAGTACTTCATGGCCACGGCCGGTCAGCCTGGCCCTTCCGGCGCCGCGGTGCGAGTCTTGGAAACCGTCCACGTCCCCGCGCCCAGCGGCCGGGGGCGCTCGGCCATCCATTTGATGGAGGTGGGCGACCGGCTGCTGCTCATCGGCGCCACCGATAGCCAGCTCACGGTCCTGAGCGAGTTCGACGCCGTGGACGGCCCCCCTGCCCTCCGCCACCGGCATGACGCTGCTGGGGCCGTGGCCTCACAGCGGGAGACCACGGCGGGCAACACTGCTGGGGCGGTGGCCACTCTACACGAGGCCAAGGACGCCGCTGCTGGTGCTCAACGCCGATCGGCATCGGAAAACGCTCCACCGGTGGCCACGCTGCGAGAGGCCACGGACGCCGCTGCTGGGGACCCCGGCGCACCGCACGCCACCGCCGCCACCGCCGCCTTCGCTGCAGTGCTCGCCGACATCGGTGTCACCGGTGCCGCTGCGCCGGCGGCCGCGAGTGTGGCGCCGGACCCGGAGCCAATCCAGGAGC
>JBOGHR010000282.1:0-6475 GCA_050744905.1 Acidimicrobiales bacterium | reverse complement strand
GCAGACGACCACGGGCGGCACCGCCGCCGGCCCGGCGGCGCCGACGTAGCTGGTGACCGACGAGCCGGAGGCGAAGGCCACGGCGTCGGCGTCCGCCACCTCGGCCAGCACGCTGGGGGGCGGGGTGACCGGCTGGGTCCGGTACGCCTCCACCACCTCGACGTCCCAGCCCCGGGCCCGCAGGCCGTCGGGGAGGGCCTCGCGGGCCACGGCGGCGCGGGGCAGCAGCACCGTGCCGCCGCCGTCGGGCGGGTCGGGGAAGACCTCCACCAGCCCCTCGGCGACCGATCGGGCGGGCACCAGGTCGGCCACGACGCCGTGGCGGGCCAGGGCTTCGGCCGTCCCCTGGCCGATGGCGGCGACCCGGGCGGGCCCGAAGGCGCGGGCGTCGCGCAGGAGGGGGAAGAAGCGGCCCACCGCGTTGGTGGAGGTGAACGCCACCCACGAGTACGTCCGCAGGCGGGAGGCGGCCCGCTCCAGGCCGGCGCCGCCGTCCGCCGGGCCGGCCACGGCGATGGTGGGCACGACCAGCACCCGGGCGCCGGCCGCCTCCAGCCGGCGAGCCAGCTCGGGGGCCTGGTGGCGGGCCCGGGTGACGACCACGGTGCGGCCGAACAGCGGGCGGCGCTCGAACCAGCCCAGGTCGAGCCCGGCCACCGGGCCGATGACGATGGTGGCCGGCGGCTCCATGGGGGCGTCGGGGAGCTTGGCGAGGCTGGTGCGCAGGGTGCGCTGATCGGGCCGTGTGCCCCACCGCACGGCGACCACCGGCGTGTCGGGCGCCAGCCCGCCGGCGATGAGGCGGGGGACGAACTCGGCGCGGTGGGCCACGCCCATGAGCACGACGATGGTCCCCCCCGCCCGCCCCAGCGCCTCCCAGTCGGTGGGCCGGTCGGCGCCGTGGCGGCTGTGGCCGGTGAGGACGGTGAAGGAGGTGGACAGGCCCCGGTGGGTGACGGGCACGCCGGCGTAGGCGGGCACCGCCACGGCCGACGTCACCCCGGGGACGACCTCGAAGGCCACGCCGGCGTCCAGCAGGGCCAGGGCCTCCTCGCCCCCCCGCCCGAACACGAAGGGATCGCCGCCCTTGAGCCGCACCACCTCCAGGCCCGCCCCGCCCCGCTCCACCAGCAGCCGGTTGATCGCCTCCTGGTCGACGGGCCCGCCCGGGCGCTTGCCCACGTCGATGCGCTCGGCCGCCGGCGGGGCCAGGTCGAGCAGCGAGGTCTGGGCCAGGCGGTCGTGCACGACCACGTCCGCCCCGGCGAGAACCTCCGCCCCCCGCACGGTCAACAGCCCCGGGTCGCCGGGCCCGGCCCCGACCAGGTAGACGGTCACGAACCCGTGCCGGTGGCGGGGACCGGCCCGTCCCGTCCCCGCCCTCCGGCGGGCACTCCCGCGAACGTCATGCCAGGCCCCGCAGGCTCTCCAGCAGCCAGGCGCCGCCCGACTCGTCGAGCAGGCGGGCGGCCAGGGCGGCGCCCAGGGCCTCGGGGTCGTCGCCCGAGCCGGAGGCGGACAGGACGATGTGGCCGTCGAGGGTGGCGAGCATGGCGGTCAGCGACACGGAGCCGCCGGGGCCCACGGTGGCGTGGGCGGCCACGGGCAGGTCGCAGCCGCCTCCCAGGCGGCGGAGGTAGGCGCGCTCGGCGTCCACCGCCCGCCGGGTGGGGCGGTGCTCGAGGGCGGCCAGGGCGCCGAGCACGGCGTCGTCGCCCTCCCGCGCCTCCACCGCGATGGCTCCCTGGCCGACCTGGGGCAGCAGGACCGACGGGTCGAGGACCTCGGCAGCCAGGTGGGACAGGCCCAGCCGGGCCAGGGCGGCGGCGGCCACCACGACGGCGTCGAAGCCGGCGGCCTTGGCCAGGCGGGTGCGGATGTTGCCCCGCAGGCCGGCGAAGGACAGGTCGGGCCGGAGCGAGGCGAGCTGGGCCCGGCGGCGCACCGAGCCGGTGGCCACCCGGGCCCCCGTGGGCAGCTCTCCCAGGGCGGCGCCGACCAGCGCGTCGCGGGGGTCCTCCCGCTCCAGCACGGCGGCCAGGACGAGGCCGGCCGGGGGCGACGAGGGCAGGTCCTTGGCCGAGTGGACGGCGAGATCGGCCCGACCGTCGAGCACGGCCGCCTGCACCTCCTTCACGAACACGCCCCGCCCGCCCATCTCCCAGATGGGGACGTCGGCCCGCCGGTCGCCCAGGGTGGACACCACCACCTCCTCCACCGGCTCCCCCAGCTGGCGGCCGACCGAGCGGGTCTGGGCCAGGGCCAGCTCGCTCCCCCGGGTCGCCGCCCGGAGCACTAGAGGTCGAACAGGGCCCGCAGCGCCGAGGCCAGCCGCTCGCCCGACGCCGAGCCGGCCGCCGCCTTGACCCGCACGGTCGGCTCGTGCAGCACCTTGGCCAGCAGCGACCGGGTGAGCGCCTCGACGGCCTCCCGCTGGGGCGGGTCCAGGCCCTCCAGGCGGGCGGCGTAGCGCTCCAGCTCGGCCAGGCGGAGGTCCTCGGCCCGCCGGCGCAACGACACCACCAGCGGCGTCAGCTGGCGGGCGGTCGACGCCGCCGTGTACCGCTCGACCTCGTCGTCGACGATGGCCTGCACCCGGTCGATCTCGCGGCGCCGCCCGGCCAGGCCCACCTCGGCGAAGGCCCGCAGGTCGTCCATGTCGAGCAGGGTGACGCCGGGCACGCCGGCCACGTCGGCCGCCACGTCGCGGGGCACGGCGACGTCCACGACCAGCAGCGGCCGGTGGGGGCGGGCGGCCATCACCGGCTCGAGGTCCTCGGCGTTGAGCAGCACGGTGGGCGAGGCGGTGGAGGTGAGCAGGACGTCGGCCTCCTCCAGCGCCGCCCCCAGGGCGCCGAGCTCCACCGGCCGGCCACCCACCCGGCAGGCCAGGGCGACGGCGCCCGCCCAGCTGCGGTTGGCGACCATGACGTCGGCCAACCCGGGCGTGGCGGCCAGGGTGACGGCCATGCCCTCTCCCATGTCGCCGGCGCCGAGGACCAGGATGCGCCGGCCCCGGAGCGTGCCCAGGCGCCGGGCCGCCATCTCGACGGCGGCCTGGGACACCGAGGTGGTGCCCCGGGCGATGGCCGTCTCCGACCGGGCCCGCTTGCCCACCTCGACGGCGTGGCGGAACATCCGGCCCAGGACCGGCCCCGAGGCGCCCTCGCCCGCCGCCTTCTCCCAGGCGGCGCGCACCTGGCCCTGGACCTCGCTCTCGCCCACCACCGCCGAGTCGAGGCCGGAGACGACCCGGAAGAGGTGGGCGGTTGCCGCCTCCTCCCAGTAGGAGTACAGGTGGTCGGAGACCTCCTCGGGGGCGGCGTGGCCCAGCTCGCACAGGAAGTTGCGCACGTCCACCACCGCGCCGTGGAAGCGCTCGGCGGTGGCGTACACCTCGGTGCGCATGCAGGTGGAGAGGACCACCACCTCGTCGAGGTTCTCCCGCGACCGCAGGTCGGCCAGCGCCTTGGGCAGGCGGGCGTCGCTCACCGTCATCCGCTCGAGGACCTCGAGGGCGACGCTGCGATGGTTGAGGCCTACGACGAGGACAGACACGCCTGGAGGCGCTCCTTCGCTTGCTGGACGTGGCCGGAGCGGATGAGGTCGAGCATGTCGGACTCCAGGGCCTTCCGCCAGTCGACGTCCTCGGTTGACCGGCCGGCCGCCCTCACAGCATCGCGCTCCTGCGACAACAGGGTGGCCAGGACCGCGTACTCGGGGCCGATGTCGGCGGCCAGGCGCTCCTTGAGCCAGGCGGCCAGGGCCGGGCTGTGGCCGCCGGTGGACACGGCGACGACCACGGGGCCGCGCCGCACCACGGCGGGCAGGGTGAACGAGCAGCGGGCGGGGTCGTCGGCGCTGTTGACCCACACCCCGGCCGCCTCCCCGTCGGCGAACACGGCGCCGTCCACCTCGGCGACGCCCGTGGCGGTGACGGCCAGCCGGTACCCGGCCACCTCGCCCCGCCGGTACGGGCGCTGCTCCCAGGTGACCCCGGCGTCGACCAGGGCCCGCACCTCGGCGCCCACCGCGGTGGCCACCACGTGCACGACCGCCCCGCACGACGCCAGCCCCTGGGCCTTGCGGGCCGCCACCGGCCCGCCGCCCACCACCAGGCAGCGCCGGCCGGCGACCACCAGGTTCACCGGGTAGAGGGGGGCGTCGACGGGCACGGCGGTCGCGGCCTAGGAGGCGGTGCCCGTCGTGCCCGCCCCGCTGCCGGCGGCGGCAGGAGGGCGGCGCTGCTGGTAGAAGGACAGGATCTGCAGCTCGATGGACAGGTCGACCTTGCGCACCGACACGTGGGGCGGCACGGTCAGCACGACCGGGGCGAAGTTGAGGATGGAGCCGATGCCCACGGCGACGAGCCGGTCGGCCACCTCCTGGGCGGCGCCGGCCGGGGTGGCGATGACGCCGATGGCCAGCTCGTCGGTCCGGGTCACCTCGGGCAGCTCGTCGATGTGGCGCACGATGAGGTCGCCCACCCGCTCGCCCACCTTGGCCGGGTCGGCGTCGAAGAGGGCCACGATGCGGAACCCCCGGGCCATGAAGCCGCGGTAGTTGGCCAGGGCGTGGCCCAGGTTGCCCAGGCCCATGATGGCGACCGGCCAGTCCTGGGTGAGGCCCAGCTCGCGGCTGATCTGGTAGAGCAGGTACTCCACCTCGTAGCCCACGCCCCGGGTGCCGTAGGAGCCGAGGTAGGACAGGTCCTTGCGCACCTTGGCGGCGTTGACCCCCGACATCTCGGCCAGGCGCTCGGACGAGATGGTGCCCGGGCCGTCGCCCAGCTCGTAGAGGCTGCGGAGGTACACGGGCAGGCGGGCGACGGTGGCCTCCGGGATGCGCCGTCGGCCTCGGTCAGCCACAGCGCCCATGCTACCGACTTCGTGCTCACGTTCACAAAGTTGCGGCCGGCGCGCCGCCCGGGTCAGGCCAGGAGGAGGAACTGGACCAGGGCGGCGCCCAGGATCAGGGCCAGCAGCAGCACGACGACGATGGTGGTACCGGGTCTCATGGGGCCTCCAGGGTGACGGCGTCGCCCGGCCGCAGCCGCAGCTCCTCGGCCGCCGAGCGACGGTCGAGGGCCACCGACACCAGCCCGTAGGAATCGACGACCAGGCCCACCTCGCCGCCCTTGAGGGCGCCGTAGGCGGCCGCCCGCCGGGCGGTGCGGACCTGGTCGGCGCCCCAGCGCAGGGTGACCCGGTCGCCCATGGCCTCGATCTCGTCGGGGGCGACGTTGAGCTGCACGTTGCCGAACCCGTCCACCCACAGGACCTCGCCGACCAGGCGGCCCTCCTCCTCCCGGCTGAGGGGCAGGATGCCCGGGCGCAGGGTGACCGGGTCCACCTCGGGCCCCAGGTCGGCGGGGTCGACGCCGTTGCACAGGTGGGCGGCGGCGGGGGCGAACACGTCCCGGCCGGCGAAGGTGGGGCCGGGGGCGGGCAGCTGGTGGTCCGGGTCGGTGAGCTCGACGGCCCCGGTGGCGCCGCCGACCAGGGCGACGGCCGGCGCCAGCAGGCCGTTGTCGGGCCCCACGAAGACGGCCTCGCCGCCGGCCACCTCCACGGCCACGGCCCGGCGGTCGGTCCCCACGCCGGGGTCCACCACGGCCAGGACCACGCCGGGGGCCAGGTACTGCACGCTGCGCACCAGGGCGAGCGAGCCGGCCCGCACGTCGTGGCGGGGCACGCCGTGGGTGAGGTCGACCACGGTGACGTGGGGCGCCAGAGAGCGGACCACCGAGTGGACCACGCCGACGAACTCGTCGACCAGCCCGTAGTCGGAGAGGAACGAGATGGTTTCGTGACGGCGACCCATCGACGGCTAGGGCCGGGGCCACGAACCTTCGCCGCGTTCGCCGCGGCAAGGTCCGTGGCCGCACTCGCCGCCGCAGGCGGCCTCTGCGGCCGCGGGCACCGAGAAGGGACGGGGCGGAGGCGGCGCCAGCTCGCCTCGCCCGCCGGGGCACGATCCGACTCGACCGGACGGAGTGAGCGAGGCGAACGAATGAGGTCGAAGCATCCAGGGCCGCGGCCGGCGGGCGGCGGGGAGGGGTATCAGCCGGCCTCGGTGTAGCGGTCGCCCAGGTACTTGTCCACGTCGTCCTCGCGCAGGCGGTAGGACTTGCCGACCCGGACGGCGGGCAGCTGGCCGGCGCCGATGAGCCGGTACACGGTCATGTTCGAGACCCTGAGCAGGGCCGCGACCTCCGCGACCGTGAGGAACCGGGCCTTCGCGTGGTCTTCCCGAGCCAGTGGAATCACCCCTCTCCGCGGCCCGAACTGTACGCCACTGTGGCTGCTGAGGGAAGTGGGACGGGAGTGCCGAGGCCCGCCCCCGACCCCTCCCCGACCCTCCCGAGTAAATAGGTCACCGAAACGGTGACCTATTTACTCGGGAGTGGGGGTTCGGGGCCCCGGCCGAGCTGGCGGGACCGGTCGGTGGCGGCCTGGACCGCCTCCAGGAAGGC
>JBOGHR010000281.1:0-2018 GCA_050744905.1 Acidimicrobiales bacterium | reverse complement strand
GGCGGCGGCCCTGGTCGTGGCCGCCGTGGCCGGGCCCGTGGCGGTGGCCGCCGTGGCCGGCCTCGTGGTCGTGCTGGTGGCGGCCGGCGTGGTGGTGGCCGGCCCCGGGCGGGCCAACCCGGTCGTCACCCTCGTCGTGGCCGGGACGATCGGGACGGCGGCGGCCTCGCCCGTGCTGCTGCTCGACCGGGGTGTGGTGCCGGTGGTGGTCCTGCTCGTCTACGCCGCCGTGCACGACGCCAGCGCCTACGTCGTGGGCACCGGCGCCCGCAGCTCCTGGGAGGGGCCGGCGGCGGCGGCGGCCAGCATGGCGGCGGTGACCCTGGGCGTGGCCGCCGTCCTCGTGCCCCCGTTCCGGGGGGCGACCCCGTGGTTGCTGGGCGGCCTGGCCGTCGTGCTGGCCCCCGTCGGCCCCTACGTGGGCTCGGCCCTGCTCGGGCGCCGGGACGCTCGGGTCCCGGCCCTGCGCCGGCTGGACTCGCTGCTGGTCCTGGCGCCGGTGTGGAGCGTGGTGGCCGCCCTGGTGCTCGACCACGGCGGGGCTCCCTAGAGCTTCACTCGCTCCGCTCACTCCATCCGGTCGAGTTGGATGGTGCTCCGGCCGGCGGGCGGAGCTCGCGCCGCCTCCGCTAGAAGAGCACCTCCCAGAGGACCACGAAGACGAGCCACAGGCCGAAGCCGGCGCCGATCGTCTTCTTGTGGTCCTCCAGGAACGCCTTGGTCGGCCCCGGCCCGGTGCCGCCGATGACGCCGAGGGCGTTGAGCTCGACGGCCAGCACCAGCAGGAGCGTGACCGCCCAGTACGCCCCCCGCTCGCCGCCGGCGGGCAGCACCTCGTACTCGCGCGCCGCCAGGTGGCTGGTGACGCCCATGAACCAGAGCATCGGGATCGACAGCAGGGTGTTGGTGCGCGACGCCAGCAGCGCCTTGCGCCCGGCGGCCGGCGCCGCCGGGTCGGCCTCGCCGCCGGCGGCGGTGCGCTCGGCGTTGGCGATGACCACCTTCTGGTTGGGCCATATGACGCCGAACACGTTGCCGAACATCACCAGGGCGAGGAGGATGCCCGTCGAGATGGCGATGCCGGGCGCCGTCTTGAAGTACTCGCCGCCGGTGAGGTTCTCCTGGAACCCGAGGATCATGATCCCGGTGAGCAGGGTGAACATGGCGCCGAACCGGAACCACCACAGGGCGCGGGGGACCAGCTTCTTGATGGCCTCCGTGCGGCCCGCCGCCTCGAACTCGGCGAACGACGGGACCTGCACGAAGTTGAAGTAGTAGAGGAGGCCGATCCACGTCACCCCGGAGAGGTAGTGGCCCCACCGGGACAGCATCTCGCCTCCGGCCTGCGAGAAGATCTCCATCGACGCACCCCCACGTTCGGAACCCGAGTGGTGCGAAGCTACCTCGCAGGCCGGCGGGCGCGACGGCCCGGTGCCGCTACTTCCCCTTGGTCTTCCAGAAGATGGCGGCGATGTCCTCGATGGCGTCGAGGAGCTTCTGGGCCACCGCCGGGTCGTTGGTCTGCTTGGCCTGCCCGGCCAGCTTGGTGGCGTTCCAGAACAGCTCGTGGAGGTCCGGGTGCTGCTGCACGTGCTCGGGCTTGAAGTAGTCGGTCCACAGCACCCACAGGTGGTGCTTGACGAGCTCGGCCCGCTGCTCCTTGACGAACAGGCACCGGGCCCGGAACGCCTCGTCGTCCGACGCGTGGTACTTCTCGATGATCTTCTGGACCGACTCCGCCTCGATGCGGGCCTGCGCCGGGTCGTACACGCCGCACGGGACGTCGCAGTGGGCCGACGCCGGGCGCGGCGGCCGGGCGCGATCGGCCAGCTCGAGCAGGCGGACGAGAATGGGCATGGCGATGCTCCTCCTTGGTCGGCGACGCAACGCCGAGTTTCCTACCCGTTGGCTCCTGGCCGCAACAGCCGCCGGGCTGGCCGCCCTCGTCGCCGCCGGCCGCGGCGTGCGCCGGGTGGCGGTGGAGGGCGACAGCATGCGCCCCGCCCTGGCCCCCGGGG
>JBOGHR010000280.1:0-2343 GCA_050744905.1 Acidimicrobiales bacterium | reverse complement strand
GTCCCGGACCGCCGCCCAGGCGCTGGGCTACCGCGAGGTGCTCCGCCACCTCCGGGGCCACGGCAGCCTGGAGGAGGCCCTGGCCCAGGCGGTGCGCCGCACCCGGCGGTTCGCCCGCCGCCAGCGGGTGTGGTTCCGCCGGGACCCCAGGATCACCTGGTACGGCTGGGACGGGTCGGGGGAGAACCCGGTCGCCCTGACCGCCGCCCTCCTGGGAGACTGGGGGGGACGATGACGACGTTCGCGCTCACCAAGCACCACGGTCTCGGCAACGACTTCCTCGTCCTCCTCGACCTCGACGGCCGCCACCCGGTGGACGCCCCCCTCGCCCGGGCCCTGTGCGACCGCCGCCGCGGCGTCGGCGCCGACGGGGTCATCCGGGTGACGGCCGGCACCGACGGGGCGGACGTCACCATGTCGCTGCGCAACGCCGACGGCTCGCTGGCCGAGATGAGCGGCAACGGCATCCGCTGCCTGGCCCAGGCCGTCGTCGACGCCGGCGTTTGCGCCGGCCCCGATCTCGCCGTGGCCACCGCCGCCGGCGTGCGCCGCCTGCGCCTGGTGGGCCGCGACGGGCCCTCCACGGTGCGGGTGAGCGTGGACATGGGCCGGGCCAAGGTGGGCCCCGACGAGCCCCAGCCCACCCCCGACCGGGGCGTGCGGGGGGTGGACATGGGGAACCCCCACCTGGTGGTGCGCGGCCCGTCGTTCACCACCGACGACGTGGTGGCCATGGGCACCCGGCTCCAGGCGCTGTACGCCGGGGGCGTCAACGTGGAGCTTGTCACCGTGGGGCCCGGGCTGGACGAGCTCACCATGCGGGTCTGGGAGCGGGGGGTCGGTGAGACCCAGGCGTGCGGCACCGGCGCCTGCGCGGCGGCGGCCGCCGTCCACGAGTGGGGCCTGGTCGGGCCCCGGGTGGTCGTCCACCAGCCGGGCGGCGACGCCGAGGTGGAGCTGCGGGCCGACACCGTGGTCCTCACCGGGCCGGCTCAGCGCATCGCCCGGGTGGAGGTGGAGGTCGCGCCGTGAGCCTCATCGAGCGCGCCTTCCGGGAGAGGATCATCCTGGTGGGCGTGGCCAGGACCGCCGCCGAGGTGGACGAGGTCGAGGCCCACCTCGACGAGCTGGCCCTGCTGGTGGACACGGCCGGCGCCGACGTCGTGGGCCGGGTGGTCCAGCGCCGGCCGGCGCCCGACCCGGCCACGTACGTGGGCAAGGGCAAGGCCGAGGAGCTGCGGGACCTGTCGGTCGCCGTGGACTCCGACACCGTGGTCTTCGACGACGAGCTGAGCCCGGCCCAGCACCGCAACCTGGAGAAGATCCTGGGCCGCACGGCCATCGACCGCACGGCGGTGATCCTCGACATCTTCGCCCAGAACGCCTCCACCCTGGAGGGCAAGGCCCAGGTCGAGCTGGCCCTGCTGCGCTACCGCCTGCCCCGCCTGCGGGGTCGGGGGATGTCGCTGTCCCAGCAGGGCGCCGGCATCGGCACCCGGGGCCCGGGCGAGACGCAGCTGGAGGTCGACCGCCGCCGGCTGGTGCGGCGCATGACCAGGCTGGAGGTCGAGCTGGAGCAGCTGGGGCGCACCCGGCGCACCCAGCGGGCGGCGCGTGCCCGCAGCCGCATGCGGTCGGTGTCGCTGGTCGGATACACCAACGCCGGCAAGTCCACCCTGCTCAACCGCCTCACCGACGCCGGGGTGCTGGTCGAGGACCGGCTCTTCGCCACCCTCGACCCCCGTACCCGCCGCCTGGACCTGCCCGGCGGCGAGCAGGTGCTGGTGTCCGACACCGTGGGGTTCGTGCGCAAGCTGCCCCACCAGCTCGTGGAGGCGTTCAAGTCCACCCTGGAGGTGGTGCGGGAGTCGGACCTGCTGGTCCACGTGGTGGACTCGTCGGCGCCCGACCCCGAGGCCCAGATCGACGCCGTGCGCGCCGTGCTCGACGAGCTGGACGCCGACCGCGTCCCCGAGCTGCTGGCGTTCAACAAGGCCGACGCCACCGACGAGGCCAAGCGCCTGTCGGCCGAGCTCCCGGGCTCGGTGGCGCTCTCGGCGGCCACCGGCGACGGCGTGGACCAGCTGCTGGCCGCGGTGGGGGACCGGCTGCGGGCGGCCGCCGCCGTGGTCGAGCTCTCGGTGCCCTACGACCGGGGCGACGTGGTGGCCGCCGTCCACCGGGAGGGCGAGGTGCTGGCCGAGCGCCACGACGAGGCGGGCACCCGCATCCGGGCCCGCCTCGACCGGGCCGGCACCGCCCGCTTCGCCAACTTCGTGGCCGGGGAGCGGGCGTGACGCCGCCCCCCCCGCCCCTGCCGGCGCTCTGGCACCGGAACGGGGC
>JBOGHR010000279.1:0-1663 GCA_050744905.1 Acidimicrobiales bacterium | reverse complement strand
CTCACGAGGTGGAGGCCCTGCGGGACGTGGCCCGGGCGGTGGACGGGGTGGCCCTGGCCATGCGGGAACGGCCCTTCGCCGGCCGCAGCGAGGCCGAGATCTCCCGGGAGCTGGTGGAGCGCATGCTGGAGGCCGGTCACCAGCGGGCCAACTTCGCCATCGTGGCCGCCGGGCCCAACGCCGCCAGCCCCCACCACGAGCCCGGCTCCCGGGTCATCGCCACCGGCGACTCGGTGGTGTGTGACTTCGGCGGGGCCGGGCGGGGGGATGGGGAGGGGATCCCGGCGGGCTATTGCTCCGACATCACCCGCACCTTCGTGGTGGGGCCGCCGTCCTCCGAGCTGGCCGACCTCTACGCCGTCCTCCAGGTGGCCCAGGAGGAGGCCGTGCAGGCGGCCCGGGCCGGGTCCGCCTGCCAGGAGGTCGACGCCACCGCCCGGGGCATCATCGCCGGGGCCGG
This sequence comes from Acidimicrobiales bacterium, assembly GCA_050744905.1. Classification (GTDB taxonomy): domain Bacteria; phylum Actinomycetota; class Acidimicrobiia; order Acidimicrobiales; genus DATLFN01. The sequence goes on along the minus strand of JBOGHR010000279.1, from coordinate 1,203 downwards.
CTACGGCGATTACTTCGTGCATCGCACGGGCCACGGCATCGGCCTGGAGGAGCACGAGGACCCCTACCTGGTCGGCGGCAACTGCCAGGCGCTGGTCCCCGGCCACGCCTTCTCCGTGGAGCCCGGCATCTACGTCGAAGGGCGCTGGGGCGTGCGCATCGAGGACATCGTGGTGGCCACCGAGGCGGGCCCCGAGCCGCTCAACACGGTGTCGCACGACCTGGCCGTCGTGGGCTGAGATGGACCTCGGGCTGGGCGGGCGGGTCGCCCTGGTCACGGCGTCGTCGAAGGGCCTGGGCCGGGCGTGCGCCGAGGCCCTGGCCGCCGAGGGCGCCCGGGTGGCGATCTGCGCCCGGGGGGAGGAGGCGCTGCGGGCGGCGGAGGCGGCCCTGGCGGAGCGGGGCGCCGACGTGCTGGCCATGGTCGAGGACGTGACCGACCCGGCGGCGCCCGCCCGGCTGGTGGAGGCGACGGTGGGGCGCTTCGGGTCGCTGGACGTGCTCGTCGCCAACGCCGGCGGCCCGCCCCCGGCCCGGGCTCTCGACGTGGACGACGACCAGCTGCTGGGCGCCCTCAACGCCAACCTGGTGACCTCGGTCCGGCTGGTGCGCCACGCCGTCCCCCACATGCGCTCCGGGGGGTGGGGCCGCATCTGCCTGGTCCTGTCCTACTTCGTGCGCCAGCCGGCCGGGCACCTGGCCCTGTCCAACACGGCGCGCACGGGGCTGTGGGCGTGGGCCAAGACGGCGGCGGCCGACCTGGTGGGCGACGGCATCACCCTCAACGCCGCCCTCCCGGGGCCCCACGCCACCGACCGCATGCGGGAGCTGGGGGGGACCGGCTCCATGGCCGACCCGGCCGACTTCGGCCGCGTGGTGGCGTTCCTGTGCTCGGAGCCGGCCCGGAACGTGAGCGGCGCCGCCCTGACGGTGGACGGCGCCACCACCACCGCCCTGTCCCTGTCGTGATCCGCCTCGACGCCGCCACGGTGCTCGTGCAGTGGGCCACCGGCGGCCTGCTGTTCCTGTGGGTGACCACCCGGCGCCGCCAGGTGGGCATCGGCTACGGCTGGCTGCTGCGGGCGACCTACCTGGTGATGGCGCTCGGGTCGCTGGCGGTGGCCCGGACCGTCGGCCCCGTGCCGGTGCGGGACGTCTTCGCCGGGCTCATGGCGGCGGCGGCCGGCGTGGCCCTGGTCCTGTC
>JBOGHR010000278.1:0-3857 GCA_050744905.1 Acidimicrobiales bacterium | reverse complement strand
GTGCTGGCCTGAGGGCGGGCCATGGCGCGCACGTACGACGTCGTGGTGGTCGGCGGGGGGCCGGCCGGCCTGGCGGCGGCCACCTGGATCGCCCGCTACCGGCGCTCGGTCGCGCTCCTCGACGGCGGCGAGCCCCGGAACCGCTGGGTCGAGCACGCCCACGGGTACCTCGGCGACGATCCCGTGCACCCGGCCACCCTGGCCGAGCGGGCCCGGGCCCAGCTGCTGCGGTACCCGGAGGCCGAGCTGTGCGAGGGCGAGGCGGCCGAGGTGCGGCGCGACGCCGCCGGGCGCTTCGAGGTGGTCACCGACGGCGCCGGGCCGGTGCTCCTGGCCCGCCGCCTGGTGCTGGCCACCGGGGTGCGGGACCGGTTCCCCGAGGTCGACCGCTTCTTCGAGCACTACGGGGCCAGCGTGTTCCACTGCCCGAGCTGCGACGGCTACGAGGCCAGGGACGCCCGGGTCGTCGTCTTCGGCTGGAACGAGGACGTCACCGGGTTCGCCCTCACCCTCCTGGGGTGGGCGCGGGAGGTCACCGTGGTGACCGACGGGCGGGCCTTCGAGGGCGACGCCGAGTGTCGCCGCCGGCTGGCCGCCGCCGGCGTCCCCGTCCTGGAGGACGACGCCACCGAGCTGCTGGGGCCCCGGGGCGACCTCGACGGCGTGCGACTGCGCCGCGACGGGGTGGTCCCGTGCGAGCTGGCCTTCTTCTCCATCGCCCACCGGCCGCGCACCGAGCTGGCCGGCCAGCTCGGGTGCCGGATGACGGGCGACGGCTGCGTCGACGTGGACCACGAGTGCGCCACCTCGGTGCCCGGCGTCTACGCCGCCGGCGACGTCACCCCCGGCCTCCAGCTCATCCAGGTGGCTGCCGCCAAGGGGGCGACGGCGGGCGTGGCCTGCGCCCGCTCGCTGCGGGGCGAGGGCGCGATGCCGGAGGGGTGGGACGGCGCCGTCGCCCCTGGGTAGAGCTGCCCCATGACCGACGACCAGGTTCGCGACGAGACAGGCGAGGAGGCCGGCGAGGGCGGCGGCGGCGGGGCGACACCCGAGGAGCGGCTGGACCACATCCAGCAGGACATCGACGAGGTGCGGCGCCGGGCCGAGGACGACGTCGTCGACCAGGGCGAGCACCGGTTCATCCAGGAGGGCGAGGCGTCCCGCGAGGTGCCGGTCGACGACACCATCGTCCCCCCCGGCTGACGCTCGCCCGCCTCCGGGAGCTCGAAAAAAATCTCCGGGGGCGGGTTTGGGGCGCCGTCGGCCGGGGCAGAACTTCGATGTCCCGCCCCCCGGGAGCCCCACGTACCGGGAGAGTCGGCGAAAGCCGGCTTTCCCGGTACGTGCGCGCCAGGGGCGCTCCCGGCCCGCTGAAGGGGGCGCCGGCGTCAGGCCACGGCCGTCGCCTCCGGTGCGTCGACCAGCAGGTCGAGCACCGCCTCCTCCACCGCTCCCTGCGTGGACAGCCGGCCGAACTGCGGCCGCTCGCCAAGGCGGGACAGCGCCCCGGCGACGGTGACCCCGGCCCGGAAGCGCTCGACCACCCGGGGGTCGACGTACGACGAGCGGCACACGGCGGGCGTGTTGCCCAGCCAGTGGGCGACCTCCTTCATGGCCCACGCCTCCGCCCGCTTGCGCGCCGACGCCGACCTCGCCTCGGCGGCGACGGCCAGGCTGACGGCGGCGAGCACGGTGGCGTTCCACGTGCGGAAGTCCTTGGCCGTGAAGTCGCCTCCCGTGGCCTGCCTGACGTAGGCGTTGATGTCGTTGGACCGAACGTCGTGCCACCGCCCGTCGCGGCGGTAGGCCAGCAGCTCGCGGCCGCCGCCCCGGCGGCGCTTGAGGGCCTCCACGACGGCGTGGACCTCGGGGTCGACGACCGACTGGATCCGCCGCTTGCCGCTCTTGGCGGCGTAGTCGAAGCGGACCTCGTCGCCGAGGAGGCGGACGTGGCCCTTCTGGATCGTGGCCAGGCCGTAGCTCTGGTTCTGCTCGGCGTAGCCCTCGGTGCCGATCCGGAAGAAGCCGATGTCGAGCAGGCGGGTGGCGCAGGCGAGCACCCGTCGCCTGGTCAGCTCGTCGCCCTCCAGGTCGGCGGTGATCACCTCCCGCAGCGACGGCAGGGCCCGGGCGAAGTCGAGCATGTGGTCGAACTTCTCCTGGTCCCGCCGGGCGCGCCAGGCGTCGTGGTAGCGGTACTGACGGCGACCGGCGGCGTCGGTCCCCACCGCCTGGATGTGGCCGGTCGCCAGGGGGCAGATCCACACATCGGTCCACGCCGGGGGGATGGCGAGGGCCCGGATGCGGGTGAGCACGTCCGGGTCCCGCACCAGCCGGTCGCCGTCGTAGTACGCGAACCCGCGACCGGCCCGCCGCCGGCGGATGCCGGGCCCGGCGCAGTTCACCCGTCGCAGGCGCGACACGGCGGACGGCAGGGGGCCGGCCTCAGGCCGCGGCGAGGCCGAGGTCGCGCAGTGCGGGGCGCAGCTCACTCCGCCAGAAGTCGAAGAAGCCGTCCTGGTCGGGGCCCACCTGGTGGATGTACACGTGGGTGTAGCCGGCCTCGGCGTAGCGCCTGACGAGCTCGGCGTGGCGGGCGACGTCGGGCCCGCACACCACCTTCCTGGTCACGTCGTCCTCGGTCACGGTGGCCGCCGCGTCCTCGAAGTGCTTCGGCGTCGGGAGGTCCTGCGAGAGCTGGCCGCCGAGGCCGCCGTTGGGCCACACCTCCAGCGCCGTCCGGCGGGCCCGGGCCTCGTCCTCGGCCCAGCACGCCGTCACCTGCCCGTAGCGAGGCTTGCCCGCACCCCCCTCCTTCTCGAAGGTCTCCAGGGTGCCGGCGTCGGGGGAGACGCCCCAGAAGCCGTCGCCCACCCGCCCGGCCAGCGAGGCGGCCATGGGCCCCGAGCCGGCGACGACGATGTCGGGCCGCCGGTCGGGCAGGTCGAAGATGGTGGCGTTCTCGACGGTGTAGTGGCGCCCGTGGTGGTCCTGGCTGCCGCCCTGCCAGAGCAGGCGGATCACCTCGACCGCCTCCTCCAGCATCTCCAGCCGCACGGGCGCCGGCGGCCACCGGTGGCCGAGGACGTGCTCGTTGAGCGCCTCGCCGCTCCCCACGCCGAGGAAGAACCGCCCCGGCATCAGGCAGCCGGCCGTCGCCGCGGCGTGGGCGACGATGGCCGGGTGGGTCCGCATGATGGGGCACGTCACCCCGGTGCCGACCCGGATCCGCTCGGTCGCCTGGGCGATGGCGCCCAGCACCGCCCACACGAACGGGCTGTGGCCCTGGGCGGTGACCCACGGGTGGAAGTGGTCGGAGATCCCGATGAAGGAGAACCCGGCCTGCTCCGCCTGCACGGCCTGGCGGACCAGCGCGGACGGCGGGTGCTCCTCGCTCGACAGGGCGAAGCCGAGCTCGACGGTGGCAGCCATGGTGTCCTCCTCGACGACGTGGGCGCCGAGGGGCGATCCTCGCCCGGCTCGGCGGTCCGGGAGGCCCTACCCCCCGGGGGCCGGCCCGGAACGCCCCGTCCCTACCGGGGCGCCTCGTCGTCGTCGGGCAGCGGGACGGGATGGGCCTGCTCGATGGCGTCCGCCTCGGGGACGTCGGGGGCGATGGTGACCGGCGCCTCCTCGACCTCGGCGTCGATGGCGGGCATCTCCTGCTCGGCGCGGTCGGCGTCGGGGACGGGATCGGGGACGGGCGCGTCGGAGGTGGCGGAGGAGTCGGTCATGGTCGGGCCAATCTAGGGCTTCGACGTCATTCGTTCGCTTCGCTCACTCCATTCGGTCGAGTCGGATCGTGCTCCGGCGGGCGAGCGGGGCTCGCGCCGCCTCCGCCCTGTCGCTTCTCGCCT
>JBOGHR010000277.1:0-4805 GCA_050744905.1 Acidimicrobiales bacterium | reverse complement strand
GGCGGGCCGCGTGGGGTGGTCCCCCGCACCCGCCGGCCGCCGGGAAGCCGGGCGCAGCTCGCCCTGCTCCCGGGCCCGGCGCCAGGCCACGAGGTGCGAGGTGTGGAGCCCCTCGCGGCGCAGCAGCGCCCCCTTGGCGCCCGGCTCGGTCAGCCGCTCGTACTCGGCCAGCACGTCGAGCTTGTAGTCGGAGCTGAACGCGCGCCGCCGCGGCCGGGGACCGGACGCGTCGGACCGGCGGCGCTGGAGCTCGCGCAGCACGGGGGCGGGATCGAAGATCACGTAGCGGCCCGGCGTGCAGGCGACCCGGCGGAGGTCCTTGGCGCCGGTGAGCACCACCGACTCGTCGTGGGTGCCCCACACCACGAGGAACGCCGGGCCGGCGGGGATCCGGAGGCGGCCCGTCGCCTCGCCGTAGGTGGCCACGTCCACCCGCGAGCGGCCCAGGTGCCCGAGGGCGGCCAGGCGGACCACGTCCGCCGCCGTGTAGACCCGCCGGTGCACGCCGCCGGCCGACAGGCGCGACGGCACCACCCACCGGCGCCGGGCCCAGTAGTCGAGCTGGCGGTAGCTGATGCCGGCGAGGTCGGCCGCCTCCGGTCCCGAGAACTCGCCGGAGAGCGTGGCCCTCGCCCGGGCCCCCTCGGCGTCACGGAGGTCGATGACCCCCGGGCCCACGGCCGTGGAGGCAGGCCCGGGGGGCGAACCGTTCGAACTGCGCACGGGGTGGGCCCCCTTCGGACTCGCGGACAAATGACTCCCCCCTGCCGCTCCCTGTTCGGTTCCGTGGCGGCAGGCGGATGACGGAGACGGGAAGAAATCGGCCTCCAGCTTCTGACGACATCCCGGCCGGGCGTGGCGACGCATGGGCGCCGTACCGCCCTCGGACCACCTGACCACACGCATCCGCCGGGTGTGCATACAAGCGAATGTCGCCGGAGCGCTCCGGCGTCATTCGCAGGCTGAGGGGCGCCTCCGTGGACGCGGATTCTTGAATTTTCCGCGAATAATCCTCGGCCCCGGCCGGTCTGTTGTGACGCGCAGGGGGCTCCCGGACGCCGGCTCCGCCCGGCGGCGGGGCCTGCGCGCCTCCCCGGCCCATCCGAGAAGGGAACAGACATGACGCAACCATCGGGGCGCGCCCGGAGCGAGCGGGGCCAGGCCTCGTTCTCCGTGGTGGCGGCCCTCGTGACCGTGCTGCTGGCCGGCGTCCTCGTGAACCGAGTGGCGTGGACGGCCGAGTCGATCAACAAGAAGGCGCTGAACATCTCCCGCACGGCGGCCCCCATCAACGAGGCGACCGACGCCGTGCTGAACCTGGACCGCACCAACGAGCTGGCGGCGTCGATCCTGGCGACCGCCCAGCCCCTCGACGGGAAGCTGGCCGAGATCGTGCGCCTGGCCCGCTCGGTCGACGCGCTGGCCAAGTCCATCGACGCCAGCGCCACCGAGGTGGACGCCACGGCCAGGTCCATCAACGGCGACGCCGGCAACATCCTCGTGACGGCCCGGTCCATCGACCGCGGGGTGGCGCAGATCAACAGCAACCTCGACCGCACGATCGAGCTGGCCGGCCAGGTCAAGGGCGACAGCGGCAACATCCTCACCCAGGCCCAGATCGCCCACCGGCTGGCCGCCTGCATCGACCAAGGCCTCCCCGCGCCCGGTTCCCCGGCCGACGGCCACTGCAAGTAAGGAGCGAGCACATGGCTGAGACGATCGGCCCGTCGCAACGGGCGTTCCGGAGGGCATCCTCCGACCAGGCGCAGTTCCTCAAGCGCTGGCTGGCGGTGTGGGTGGCCCTGCTCACGGTGGTGGTCCTGGTGGTCGTGGTCTTCCTGCTGAAGATCACCGACTCCCTGTCCTCCATCAACGACAACCTGTCCACCACCGACCCGGGCCTGGCCAGCGCCGGCGGCAACGTCGTGCGCCTGCCGGACCAGGTGGCGTCCATCAACGAGAGCCTCATCGGCATCGACCCGGCGCTGAAGGGCATCCCGCAGCAGACCCAGGACATCCTGGCCGTCCTCCAGTCGATCAACGGCAAGCTGGCCACCACCGACGGCTCCCTGAAGGACACCTCGGGGAACCTCGAGACGGTCCTCGGCCAGGCCCAGGACATCCGGGCCATGCTGGTCGACGCCGACGACCCGGCCGACGGCCTGGGCGTGCAGAACATCCACCAGCGGGTGGCGTTCGCCAACGGCGTGGGGGCCACCGGCCGCTTCGGGTCCAACCCGAACAACCTCACGGCGGCCGAGGCCGACGCCCGGAGCATCCTGGCCGGCCTGGTGGACACGAACAAGCACCTGACCAGCATCTGCCGGTCGCCCGCCGTCCTGGGGGCGAAGACGTGCTGACGCCCCGCCGCCGCAGCGAGGCCGGCGTGGTCGGGGCCAACCTGGCCATCACGCTGGCGTTCGCCCTGTTCGCCGTCATCCAGCTGAGCCGCACCACCATCGCCGCCGAGCAGATCGACGACCGGGTGGAGGTCATCACCTCCGACGTCGGCGAGATCGACGCGGAGCTGGTCAACGTGCCCAAGCTCGACGAGACCAGCCGGATCGCCAGGGAGATCCTCACGGCCGCCCAGCCGCTGTCGCAGCGGGCCGACGAGATCCTCGTCGCCGCCCGCTCGATCGACGGGACGGTCTCGGGGATCCTCGGCAACGCCACGTCGATCAGCGGCACGGTCGACGGCATCCGGGGCAACCTGGGCGCCCTCCAGCCGGTGGTGCGGTCCATCAACGACGGCGTGGCCGCCATCAACGGCCGCGTCGACCGGATCATCCCCCTGGTCGCCGGCATCAAGGTGGACCTCGGCAACGTCCTGCTCGAGGTGGGCGGGGGCGGCGTCGCCGGCCACACCGGGCCGGGCGGCAAGACCATCTCCGGCCACGCCAACTCCATCGACTGCTCCCTCGCCATCCTCGACAGCCAGGGCTGCGAGCGATGACGCACGAGCCCACGTCCTTCCGATCCGACCCAGGAGGGGGATCCCCCATGAAGTCCACCGTCAGAGACGAGCGCGGTCAGGGGGCCATCATGCTGGTGGCCGTCACCTTGGTCCTCGTCGTCGCCGTCGCCCTGCTGCTCCGCACGGCCACCCTGGCCAGCGAGATCGACGGCAAGGCGGCGAACATCGCCCGCACCGGCCGCGGCATCAACACCGCGACCGACGCCATCCTCCAGCTGGCCCAGACCAACGAGCTGGGGACGTCGATCCTCGAGACGTCCGAGCCGCTGGTGCCCACGCTCGACCAGATCGTCGGCGTGGCCCAGTCCATCGACGGCCTGGCCACGTCGATCACCGGCACCGCCGTCGACGTGAACGGCACCATCAAGGGGATCAACGCCTCGGCGACGGTCATCCAGTCCGCGGCCACGTCCATCAACGGCGGCGTGGCCCAGATCAACCGCAACGTGGACACCACCATCGGCCTGGTGCGGGCCGTGAAGGCCGACACGGCCAACGTCGTCGCCCAGGCCGACCTGGCCGTGCTCAACGCCTCGTGCATCAACAGCGGTCTGCCGCTCGGCCCCGCCCCCGACGGCAACTGCAAGTAAGGAGAGAACACCCATGGCAACCGCGATGCGCAACCGGGCCGCCGGCGGCGACGGCGAGTCCTCGACCTACCTGAAGAAGTGGATCACGGTGTGGGTGGCGCTGCTCGCCATCGTCACCCTCGTCGTGGTCGTCTTCCTGGTGACCGTCACCAACTCGCTGGCCTCCATCAACGCCAGCCTGGCCGTCGCCGACGAGGCCGTGACCGGGGCGGGCGGCGACGTCCGCACCCTGCCGAGCGAGGTGGAGACGGTGAACGACAGCCTGGGCGGGATCGACCCGAACCTGAAGCCGATCCCCGGCCAGGCCGACGCCATCATCGCCGCTCTCACGTCGATCAACGAGAAGCTGACGACGACGGATGGCTCGCTGAAGGACAGCAGCGGGACCCTGAGGACGGTGCTCGGCCAGACCTCCGACGTCCGGGGCGTGCTGGTCGACGCCGACGACCCGGCCGACCGCCTCGGCGTGCAGAACATCCACCAGCGGGTGGCCTTCGCCAACGGCTCCGGCGACACGGGCAGCTTCGGGTCCAACCCGTCCAGCCTGGCCGCGGCCCGGGGCGACACCGCCCAGACCCTGGCCCAGCTCCGGGTGGTCAACGGCAACCTCCGGGGCATCTGCGACAACCCGGTGGTGATGGGGGCGAAGGTATGCACCTGAGGCTCCGGCGCCGCCTCCGGTCGGCCGGCGACGCCGGCGTGGTCGGGGCCAACCTGGCCATCACGCTGGCGTTCGCCCTGTTCGCCGTCATCCAGCTGAGCCGCACCATCTCCGGCCACGCCAACTCCATCGACTGCTCCGTCACCATCCTCGACAGCCAGGGCTGCGAGCGGTAAGCGGTCGGTCGGCCGGGCCGGCGCCGTGCCCCGGGGGGCGGTGCCGGCCCGGTCGGGTCGGCCGGGGCCATGATGCGGGGGTGGCCGGGCTGTCCGAGCACGACGTGGGCGACGACCCCATCGAGGCGTTCCTGGGCTGGTACGCCGAGGCGGGCACCGACGCGGTGGCGCTGGCAACGGCCTCGGCGGGCGGGGCGCCCTCGGCCCGGATGGTGCTCCTGAAGGGCGTGGACGGCCGCGGCTTCGTGTTCTTCACCAACGCCACCAGCCCCAAGGCCCGCGACCTGGCCGCCAATCCCCGGGCCGCGCTGCTGTTCCACTGGCCGCCCGACCGCCAGGCGCGGGTGACCGGGACGGTCGCCGCCGTGGGCGGCGACGAGTCGGACGCCTACTGGGCCACC
>JBOGHR010000276.1:0-3483 GCA_050744905.1 Acidimicrobiales bacterium | reverse complement strand
CGGCGGCGGTGACGGCCCGGCCGATGACCAGCAGGTCGGCCCCCGCCGCCAGCGCCCCCTGGGGCGTCGACGTGCGCCTCTGGTCGTCGCGGCTGGCCCCCGCCGGGCGGATCCCGGGGACGACGGTGACCAGCCGGGGCGCCAGGAGCTTGGCCTCCTTGATGTCGCTCGCCGCGCAGACGATCCCCCGGCAGCCCGACTCGACCGCCGTCTGCACCCGCTTGCCCACGACGTGGGGCGGCGCCTCGTCGTCGCTGGTCAGCACGGTGACCGCCAGGGCCACCGGCGGCGGCAGCCCGGCGTTGCCGGCGCCGTTGGCCAGCCCCTCGACGCCCGCCCGGAGCATGGGGGAACCCCCCGCCGCGTGCAGGGTCAGGTAGCTGGCCCCCACGGCGCCCACCACGTGGGCGGCGCGGCGCACGGTGGTCGGGATGTCGTGCAGCTTGAGGTCGAGGAACACCCGGTAGCCGCACTCCATCATCTCCACCACGGCGTCGGGCCCGGCGGCGGTGAACAGCTCCAGGCCGACCTTGGCCACGCCGAACCACGGACGCACCTCCTTGGCGATGCGGGTGGCCTCCACCAGGTCGTCCACGTCCAGGGCGATGGCCAGCCGGTTGCGCACGTCGGCCTCGCGCCGGGGAAGAGTCTCAACCTGGGTCATGGCTGGCTCCGATCAGCTCGTCGAGTCGGGAGACATTGTGCCGCCGGCACCACGCCCGCAGCTCCTGGAGGACGCGAGGCGCCGCCCGGGGGTCGGCGAAGCTCGCCGTGCCGACCTGCACCGCCGCCGCCCCGGCCACCAGCATCTCGGCCGCGTCCTCCCCCGACGCCACCCCGCCCACGCCCACGATCGGCGCGTCGGGGAACGCCGCCCGGCACTCGTACACCGCCCGCACCGCCACCGGGCGGATGGCCGGCCCCGACAGGCCGCCCCCGCCGACCCCGAGCACCGGGGCGCGCGTCACGGGGTCGATGGCCATGCCCATCACGGTGTTGACCAGCGTGAGGGCCTCCGCCCCCCCGTCCAGGGCGGCGGCGGCGACGGCGGTGAGGTCGGTCACGTTCGGGCTCAGCTTGGCCCAGACCGGCCGACCGCAGGCGGACGCCGCGGCCACGGCCTCGCAGGTGGCCGAGGGCGAGTGGGCGAACACGGCCCGTCGCTCCTCCACGTTCGGGCAGGAGAGGTTGACCTCCACGGCGACGACCCCGGCCGGCGCGTCCGCCAGCATGGCCGCCGCCCTTCCGTACCCCTCCACCGACGTCCCCCAGATCGACGCCACCACCCGGGCCCCGGTGGCCAGCAGGGGAGGCAGGTCGCGCTCCAGCCACGCCTCCACCCCCGGCCCATGCAGCCCGATGCTGTTGAGCATCCCGGCCGCCGTCTCGTGCACCCTCGGCGCCGGGTTCCCCGGCCACGGCCCGACCGACAGCGACTTCACCACCACGGCGCCGAGGGAGGCGAGGTCGAAGTAGGCCCCGAGCTCGGCCCCGTGGCCCGAGGTCCCGGAGGCGGTGAGCACCGGGTTCGGCAGCGACACCGACCCCACCCGGGTGGAGAGGTCGACGCCGGGCGGCGAGCGCCTCACGCCCGACCACCGACGCGGTGTCGAAGACGACACGGGAACCGTGTCGTTCCCGGCACAGCTTCTGGGTGGGCTAGAGCGGGAGCCGTAGCTGGTCCCCCTCCAGGAACTCCTGGAGCGACCGCACCGACAGCCGGTGCCGCCCCCAGTCGGCGATCCCCCCGGCTGCCGCCCGGGCGGCGGCGACGGTGGTGAGGCACGGCACCTTGTGGACGTTGGCCGCGGTGCGGATGTAGGCGCCGTCGGCCCGTGGCCCCCGGCCCCGGGGCGTGTTCACGACCAGCTGCACCTTGCCGCTGGCGATGAGGTCCACCGCGCTGGGACCGCCGCCGGGGTCGCCCAGCTTGCCCACCACCGTCTCCACCGGCACGCCCCGGTGCTCGAGGTAGGCGGCCGTGCCGGCCGTCGCCGCCAGCGTGAAGCCCAGCTCGTAGAACCGGGCGGCCGCCGCCAGGCCGCCGTCCTTGTCACGGTCGGCCAGGGAGAAGAACACCGATCCCGACTCGGGCAGGCGGTCGCCCGCCGCGATCTGGCTCTTGGCGAACGCCAGCCCGAAGGTGGTGTCGATGCCCATCACCTCGCCCGTCGAGCGCATCTCCGGGCCCAGCACGGTGTCGACGTCGGGGAAGCGGCTGAACGGCAGGACCGCCTCCTTCACGCTCACGTGGCCGCCGTGGACGGGCGGCCTCAGCACCCCCTCGGCCCGCAGCTCGGCGAGGGTGGAGCCCGCCATCACCCGGGCCGCCACCTTGGCCAGGGGCACGCCCGTCGCCTTGGAGACGAACGGCACCGTGCGGCTGGCCCGGGGGTTGGCCTCGATGGCGAACACCTGGCCCTGCTTGACGGCGTACTGCACGTTGAGCGGCCCGCGCACGTCGAGGGCCCGGGCGATGTCGCGGGTGTAGCCCTCGATCACCTCCACCACCGGGCGCGGCAGGGTGGGCGGGGGGATCACGCAGGCCGAGTCGCCGGAGTGGACCCCGGCCTCCTCCACGTGCTCCATCACGCCGCCGATGACCACCTCCCCCGCCGCGTCGCGCACGGCGTCCACGTCGACCTCGACGGCGTCCTCCAGGAACCGGTCGACCAGGACCGGCCGCTCGGCCGACAGGCCGCCCTCCCGCCCCAGCGAGCCGAACCCCGCCATCTCCGCCATGGCCCGGCGCAGCCCGTCGTCGTCGTAGACGATCTCCATGGCCCGCCCGCCCAGCACGTAGCTGGGCCGCACCAGCGCCGGGTAGCCGATGCGCTCGACGATGGCCAGCGCCGCCTCCACGGTGACGGCCGTGCCACCCGCCGGCTGGGGGATCTCCAGCCGGGCGCACAGGGCGTTCCAGCGCTCGCGGTCCTCGGCCAGGTCGATGGACTCGGGGCTGGTCCCCAGCACCAGCTCGGGCGCCAGCAGGCCGGCCAGCTTGAGCGGCGTCTGGCCGCCCAGGGCCACGATGACCCCGGCCAGCTCGCCGGTGGACCGCTCCGCCTCCACCACGTTGAGCACGTCCTCGGCGGTCAGCGGCTCGAAGTACAGCCGGTCGCTGGTGTCGTAGTCGGTGGACACCGTCTCCGGGTTGCAGTTGACCATGATGGTCTCGTAGCCGGCGTCGCGCAGGGCGAAGCTGGCGTGCACGCAGCAGTAGTCGAACTCGATGCCCTGCCCGATGCGGTTGGGCCCCGAGCCGAGGATCAGCACCTTCGGCCGGTCGCTGGGGAGGACCTCGTCGGTGTCCTCGTAGGTCGAGTAGTGGTACGGCGTGGCCGCCTCGAACTCGGCCCCGCACGTGTCGACGGTCTTGAAGGTGGCCCGCACGCCAGCGGCCAGGCGGGCGGCCCGCACGGTGGGCTCGTCGGTTCCCCACAGCCACGCCAGCTGGGCGTCGCCGAAGCCGAGCCGCTTGGC
>JBOGHR010000275.1:0-6102 GCA_050744905.1 Acidimicrobiales bacterium | reverse complement strand
GACCCCGACGTGGCCGCCGGCCTGGGCGCCGACGTGCCGTTCTGCCTGGTGGGCGGCCGGGCCCGGGTGAGCGGCGTGGGGGAGGTCGTCGAGCCGCTCCCCTTCGCCGAGGGGGCCTACACCCTGCTCACGCCGCCGCTGCCCGTCTCGACGCCCGCCGTGTACCGGGCGTGGGACCTGCTGGGCGGCCCGACGGCGGAGGGGCCCAACGACCTGGAGCCGGCCGCCCTGCGGGTGGAGCCCCGGCTGGCGGCGTGGCGCGACGCCCTGGGCGAGGCCACCGGGCAGGTGCCCGTCCTGGCCGGCAGCGGCGGCACCTGGTTCGTGGAGGGGGCGTTCCCCGACGTGGCCGGCGCCGTGGTGGTGCGCGCCGACCGCCCGTAGGCACGGGTGGCCGGCAGGGCCGTGGACGGTGCCGTCGCTACTTGCCGGCCCGCCGCTGCCAGCGCGTGGCCTTCAGCATCTTCTTGTGCTTCTTCTTCCGCATCCGCTTGCGGCGCTTCTTGATCAGTGAGCCCATGCCGGGGGGGACAGTAGCCTCGATGCAGCGATGGCGGGTAGTTCAACTGGCAGAACGCCGGACTTTGGATCCGGAGGTCGCAGGTTCGATCCCTGCCCCGCCAACGGCCGTCGCGGTAGAAAGGAAGCATGAACCGTCCGCTGTCCGCCGTGGTGCTGGCCGCCGGCGAGGGGACGCGGATGAAGTCGGCCAGGCCCAAGCCCGTCCACCTCCTGTGCGGCCGGCCCATGGTCCTGCACGTGATCGACGCCCTCGGGGGCCTGGACGTGGCCCGGGCCGTGGTCGTCGTGGGCCACGGCGCCGAGCGGGTCACCAAGGCGCTCCTGGAGCAGGCGCCCGCCCGGCTGCGCATCGACTTCGTCGAGCAGCGGGTCCAGCGGGGGACCGGCGACGCCGTTTCGGTGGCCCTCACCGGCTTCCCCGACGACGACATCGACGACGGCGAGATCGTGGTGCTGCCGGGCGACACGCCCCTGCTGCGGGACTCCACCCTGGCCGAGCTGGTCGCCCGCCACCGGGAGAGGAGCGCCGCCGCCACCGTCCTGACCACCCGCATGGCCGACCCCACCGGCTACGGCCGGGTTGTCCGCAACAAGAGCGACCGGGTCGCCCGCATCGTCGAGGAGGCCGACGCCACCGCCGAGGAACGGGCCATCGACGAGGTCAACACCTCCATCTACTGCTTCCGGCGCAGCGTCCTGGCGCCCGCCCTCCGCCGCCTCAGCCCCGAGAACGCCCAGGGCGAGTACTACCTCACCGACGTGGTCCAGGTCCTGGCCGACGCCGGGTACCCGGTGTTCTCGCTCCTGGCCGCCGACGCCCTGGAGGCGGCCGGCGTCAACGACCGGGCCCAGCTGGCCGTGGCCGAGGCCGAGCTGCGCAACCGCACCAACCAGCGGTGGCTGGAGCGGGGCGTCACCATGCTGGACCCGGCCCGCACCTACATCGACGCCACCGTCGAGCTGGGCACCGACGTCACCCTGTTCCCGGGCACCATGCTCCAGGGGCGGACGGTGGTGGCCGCCGGCGCCCAGCTGGGCCCGGACTGCCGGCTGGTGGACTGCGTGGTGGCCGAGGGCGCGGTCGTCGAGCACACCGTGGGCCGCCAGGCCGAGATCGGCCCCGACGCCCGGGTGGGCCCGTTCGCCTCGCTGGCGCCGGGGTCGCGGATCGCCCCCGGGACGGTCACCGGGCCGTTCTTCTCGGCCGTGCCCCAGGTGGAGGAGGGGGCGTGACGACGCTGGAGGTGGTGCCCACCAAGCGGCTCGAGCTCTACTCCGGGCGCGCCCACCGCTCGCTGGCCGAGGAGATCGCCGCTCACCTCGGGGTCCGCCTGGGCGAGCCCAACCTGCGCCAGTTCCCCAACGGCGAGATCCACTGCCGCTTCAACGAGTCGGTGCGGGGGGCCGACGTCTTCATCATCCAGACCCACTCCGGCCCGGTGAACGACGCGATCATGGAGCAGTGCATCATGATCGACGCCGCCAAGCGGGCGTCGGCCAAGCGGGTCACCGCCGTGTGTCCCTACTACGGCTACTCCCGCCAGGACCGCAAGGCCGAGGGGCGGGAGCCGATAACCGCCAAGCTGGTCTCCGACCTGCTCCACACCGCGGGCGCCAACCGGGTGGTGAGCGTCGACCTTCACTCCGGGCAGATCCAGGGGTTCTTCGACGGGCCCGTCGACCACCTCACCGCCCTGCCCGTGCTGGCCGACTACCTCGCCGCCCTGGAGCCGGAGAGCCTGGTGATCGTGGCCCCCGACGCCGGGCGGGTGAAGGTGGCCGAGCGCCTGGCTCAGCGGCTGAACTCGGACCTGGCCATCGTGCACAAGAAGCGGTCGTCGGGCGTGGTGCAGGCCCGGGAGGTCATCGGCGAGGTGGCCGGCCGCCGCTGCGTCCTCATCGACGACATGATCGACACGGCGAGCACCATCGTGGCCGCCGCCGAGATCCTCGACCGCCGGGGCGCCGGCGAGGTGTGGGCCATGGCGACCCACGGCGTGCTCTCCGACCCGGCGGTGGACCGCCTCAAGAACTCGTCGATCGCCCGGGTGGTGGTCACCAACACGCTCCCGGTGCCGCCCGAGAAGCAGATCGACAAGCTGGAGGTCCTGTCGGTGGCCGACCTCATCGCCGACGCCCTCGACGCCGTGTTCGAGGACGCATCGGTGTCGGACATCTTCGGCGGCGACAACCAGTCCTGAGCCCGGACCGCGGGGGCGGAGGGCGGCTCAGGCGCCCACCATGTCGGCCGGGGTGAAGCCCAGGACGCCGGCGGCTGCCGCATCCCGGCCGATGGGCGTTCGGCCCCACCACGCCAGCACCGGGTCGGCGACCGGGTCCGGTACGGCCGAGGCCTTCCGGCGGAGGTCGGCCAGATCACGGGCGTCCATCGGCTGGTCCCGCCACTTGGCCTCGCCGACGACCACCGACCTGCGCCCCACGATGCCCAGCACGTCGACCTCCGCCTGGGGGCCCGAGGTCGTCCACCACCGCCCGTAGACGGCATCGGCCGGCAGGCTGCCGGACGCCGCCAGGCGCACCGCGTGCAAGCGGGCCTGCTCCTCGAACACGGCCGCCAGGTGGCGCAGCCAGCGGGGCCGGCGCCGCTGGAGCACGGCCGCGCCCTGCCCGCCGTCGATCAGCCCCAGGTCGGCCCAGCACAGCTCGTACCAGCAGCGCAGATAGGTGTCGGTCACCTCGTAGCGGCCGGGGGTGCGGTCGGGGGCGCCCAGGGGGCGGTCGAGGCGGACCAGGCCGGCCCGGGTGAGCAGGGCCAGGGGGCGTTCGAGGCGCTGGCCCGCCTGCTCGCCGATGCGCCCGCGCTGGTGCGCGCCGGATCCGATGGCGTGCAGGACCCGGAGGTGGCCGCCCTCGTCGGGGAGGTCGGCCAGCATCCGCTCCCCGGAGTGGGCCAGCAGGCTGCCGGGCTCGGCGATCAGCCGGCGGAGGTTGGCCTCCGCGGGGGCGCCGGCATCCCAGGCCCGCAGGTGGAGGGGGTAGCCGCCGCAGGCCGCGTAGGCCTCGATGACGGTGCCCGGGTCCGGGGACCCGAGCAGCTGGGCGGCGGCCGGCAGGTCGAACGGCCGGACGTGGAGCTCCATGTCCGCCCGACCGAACAGCGCTCCCCGGCCGTCGACCAGGGCACGCATGGTGGCCACGGCCGAGCCGGTGACGACGAGCAGGAGCGCCGGGGGTCGCCGCTGGCGGCGCACCTCGTCCCACGCCACCTGGAGGTGGCTCGGCCAGGTCGGCGTGGTGGCGATGTACCACGGCACCTCGTCGAGCACGACGAGGAGCGGCGCCCGCTCGGCGACCGCCCCCACCCACGCGAGCGCCGCCGGCCAGTCGCTGAAGCGCTCGGGCACGAGCGCGGCCTCCTCCGGTAGGGCGGCGCGGACGGCGCCCGCCAGGGCGTCGAGCTGCTGGCGTGGCGCCGCCCCGGAGATGGCCGTGGCCAGGACGGCCCGGCCGCCGGCGGAGCGGACCCGGTCCACCAGGTGGGCGAGGAGGAACGTCTTGCCGACCTGGCGCCGCCCGTGGAGGACGGCCAGCCGGGCCTGGCGCCGGTCCACCACGTCGGCCCACAGCGAGGCGAGCTGCGACATCTCCGCCGCCCGGTCGACCAGCGGGGCCAGTTCCACGCCACCCACACTACGGCCCCGCGCAGTACGCGAGGGGCGGACACGTGGTTGACACCTCTTCGAACACTCCCTAACCCACGAAGAGTCCCCAGGCTTCATTGTGGAGTGGGTTAGGGCGTGTTCCGCCGTAGGCCGGAAGGGCCGTCCCTGGGGATGCTGTCACACCCGCCGTGCACCCTTTGCCATGGACCCCGACCAAGGAGGCGCAGTGCCCCTCGACCAGCTCTACGACCGCCTCGCTGTCGCCGCCAGCCTGGAGGGCGACGACGCGGCCATCCGCATCACCGCCAGCTACGACCCGGCTGCCGGCCCGGGCACCAAGGTGTCGCCGCCCACCTACCCGACCGGGACCGACAGCCCGTACGTGATCGAGGATCGGCTCCGGTCCGACGGCGAGGCCGTCCGCTGCGCCCTGCTCGACTCCCGCCAGTCCCAGGCCAACCGCTGCGAGGAGGCGCTCCAGGAGGCGATCGACGCCGGCACGATCGCCCTGCCCCACCTCATGCTGGAGCTGGAGACCCACGGCGTCCCGATCCGGATCACGTCGCTCACCGCCCCCCATCGCAGCCGGGACGCGTACTTCCGCGACTCGTCGCTCCCCGGCGGGGAGCGGTTCGACGCCACGGCGACCGGCGCCGCCCTCGCCGCGGGCGACGTCGGGGCGTTCTACCGGCACACGCCCGCCGACCTCGTGTACGGGGTGTGGGACTCGCATCGCCAGCGCCGCATCCAGACCAGGTTCCCCCGGGTCTACACGTCCGAGCTGGTGGGAGAGGGGGCGGTCGACGGCGTGCGCATGGCCGGGCGCTACGACCTGCTCACCGGCGGGTCCACCAGGGTGACCGGCGGCGACCTCGACTGGGAGGCCGCCGACAAGGGCGGTCGCCGGATCAGCGAGATCGGCCTCGGCCCCATCCCCCCCGGCCGCAGCCCGGGCGGCGTCACGGTCCGGGCCATCCGCCGGGAGGCGACCATCTCCTTCCCCGGCCTGGCCCGCCTGAGGGTCGCCCCAGGCCAGGCAGGCCGGGCCGGCCGGGCCGTGTTGGCCGCCCTGGCCCTGGCCGCCGACCGGCTGGCGTTCGGTCGTGCGGGGCTGTTCGTCCGCTCCGGCTGCGACCTGGTGGCGACGAGCGAGCGCCTGGCCTGGGTCGGGCGCCGGGGGGAGGAGCCGTTCGACCTCCCGCCCGACGAGGCGTCCGCCCTCGTCTCCCTCGCCGTCGACCGCGCCGCCGCGTCGGGCCTGGCGTGGGAGGCCGAGCCGCTGCGGCTCCAGCCGATGCCCAAGCTCCAGGCCGTCGTCGACCGGGTGTTCCTCACGGCCCCGGCCGAGGGGGAGTAGCCGTGCTCGCCCTCGACGTGACCTTCCTCGGAGGCGCCTACGAGGCCGCGGACGCCGACGGGGCCGAGTGGCCCCCCCACCCGGCACGGGCCTTCTGCGCCCTCGTGTCGGTCGCCCGGCCGGGCACGGCCGACGACGACGCCCTCCGGTGGCTCGAGGCGCTCCCGCCACCCACGGTCCAGGCGCCACCGGCACGGCCCTCGTCCCGCCGGGCCTACGTCCCCACCAACGCGGTGGACGCCAAGGACTCCCACCAGGCCTACCTCGCCCGCACCAGCGGGAGCCGGGCCTGGGCCCGCTCGTTCCCGTCGCAGCGAACGACCCGGTTCGTCTGGCCGGAGGCGGAGGCGGCGCCGGACCTGGTGGAGCGCCTCGACGGCCTGGCCCGGAGGGTCCCCTACCTCGGCCGGTCCACCAGCCCCGCCCTGCTCGCCTTCACCGCCGAGGCGCCCGGCGACGCCGGGCTGCCCACCTACGAGCCCGATCCCGCCGGGAGGGCCCGGCTCCGCACCGCCCGCCCCGGCTACCTGGCCCACCTCCGGGCCGCGTTCGAGAGCCGCTCGGAGCTGCCGACCGTGCCGGCCACGCCGTATCGGGCCC
>JBOGHR010000274.1:0-6610 GCA_050744905.1 Acidimicrobiales bacterium | reverse complement strand
CCTCGGGGGCCGCCACCACGCCGGCCGGCGGCCGCGGCACCCCGGCCCGGTCCATGGCCCGGCGCAGCTCCTCGGCCGCCTCCGCCTCGGCGTCCTCCCGGGAGAACCGTGGCGACCCGGCGTCGCCCGCCGGGCGCGATCTCCTGAACCCTCGCATCTTGTACCTCCTGGTCGTGTCGGGCCGTCCCCCGGAGCCCTGCCGGCGGCGGCGCGTCAGGTGGCCGCCGGCACCACCGCCGGAGGGTCGGTCGTACCCCCGGGGCCGGGCCGGCGAACCACCGCCGTCCACTCTCCGCCTGCCAGCATGGACGCGGCATCGGATGCGTAGCGGAGGGCGATCGGCTCACGGCCCGAGAAGGCGTCGACGTCGGCCGAGTAGAGGTTCAGCACGCCCAGCGCCCGGCCGCCCGCCGTCACCGGCACGGCCAGGGTGCTGCGCACGCCCTGCCCGAGGGCCAGCTCGGTGAACGCGGGCCAGGCCCGGGCCGAGGCCAGCGACGCCACGTTGAACACCTGGAGCTGGCGCAGGGCGTCGATTCCGGGGCCGTGCCCGGCCGCCCACTGCGCCTCCTCGAGCCGCCGCCCGAGGGCGCTGGTGCCGACCACCATCACCGCCTCCTCGCCCCGCACCACGGTCAACGAGGCAGCGTCGCACCCGACCATCGACGAGCGGACGTCGTCGACGACCAGTCTCAACTCGTCCGCGTGGGGACCGGGCGGCGCCTGCATCGGGGCCACGGTAACCACAGATCGCCGTCCGGGTAAGGGGCGCGCGCACTGTGCGCTGTGCCCCTATGCCGACAAAGCCGACCCCCGCCGTCCCGGACGGCGGGGCTGCCGGGCCAGGCCGGCCCGCCGACCGGGCCGGCCCCGGTCAGCCGGCCAGGATCTCCCGATGGGCCGCCACCGTCGACTCCAGCAGCTCCCGCAGCCCGCCCTTCTTGAGGTCGGCCATCACCCGACCGGGCGGCAGCTCGCCGCGCTCCCACTGCATCCAGGAGGCGAGGAGCTTCTCCGGGTCGGGCGGCGGGACGTCGGGCACCGGCGAGGTCACATCCCGAGGCCGGCCAGAGCGTTGCCCGACGAGTACTCGCGCTGGTAGGCGCGCGCCCCGGCGACGTTGGCCTCGGGCTCGTGCTCGGGCTTGTCGGCCACCAGGCACTCGGTGGTGAGCAGCATGGCGGCGATGGACGCCGCGTTCTGCAGGGCCGAGCGGGTGACCTTGGCCGGGTCGATGATCCCCGCCTTGAACAGGTCCTCGAACTGCCCGGTGGCGGCGTTGAGGCCGACGGCGCCGCTCTCCCGCTCGGTCTGCTGGACCATCATGGGCCCCTCGAGGCCGGCGTTGTAGGCGATCCACTTGAGCGGCTCCTCGAGGGCCCGGCGGACGGCCTTGGCCCCGGTGGCCTCGTCGCCCACCAGGGTGGCGAGCAGCTCGTCGACCGCCGGGCGGGCCCGCAGCAGGGCGACGCCGCCGCCGGGGACGACGCCCTCCTCGATGGCGGCCCGGGTGGCGGACAGGGCGTCCTCGATGCGGTGCTTCTTCTCCTTGAGCTCCACCTCGGTGGCCGCACCGACCCGCACCACGGCCACGCCGCCGGCCAGCTTGGCCAGCCGCTCGCTCAGCTTCTCCCGGTCCCAGTCGGAGGTGGCGTCGTCGATCTCGCGGCGGAGCATCCGCACCCGCTCCTTGATGGCGTCGGGGTCGCCGGCGCCCTCCACGATGGTGCAGTCGTCCTTGGTGACGACCACTCGGCGGGCCGAGCCGAGCATGTCGAGGGTGACGTTCTCGAGCTTGACGCCCAGCTCGGCCGACAGGGCCTGGCCGCCGGTGACGACGGCCGCGTCCTGCAGCATCTGCTTGCGGCGCTCGCCGAAGCCGGGAGCCTTGACGGCGGTGGAGGTGAAGGTCCCCCGGATCCGGTTCACGACCAGGGTCGCCAGGGCCTCG
This sequence comes from Acidimicrobiales bacterium, assembly GCA_050744905.1. Classification (GTDB taxonomy): domain Bacteria; phylum Actinomycetota; class Acidimicrobiia; order Acidimicrobiales; genus DATLFN01. The sequence goes on along the minus strand of JBOGHR010000274.1, from coordinate 4,659 downwards.
CCCTCGACGTCCTCGGCCACGATGAGCAGCGGCCGGTTGGCCTGCATGACCTTCTCCAGCAGGGGCACCATCTCGTGGACGGCCGAGATCTTCTGGTTGGCGAAGAGGATGTACGGGTTGTCGAGCACCGCCTCCTGGCGCTCGGCGTCGGTCACCAGGTGGGGGGAGACGAAGCCCTTGTCGAACTGCATGCCCTCGGTGAACTCGACCTCCATGCCGAAGGTGTTCGACTCCTCGACGGTGACCGAGCCGTCCTTGCCGACCCGGTCGATGGCGTCGGCCAGGACCTCGCCGATGGCGGGGTCGGCGGCCGAGATGGAGGCGACCTGGGCCACCTCGCTGCGGTCGTCGACGTCCTTGGCCTGGGCCCGGATGGCGTCGACGGCGGCGGCCACCGCCCTCTCGATGCCACGCTTGAGCGACATGGGGTTGGCGCCCGCCGCCACGTTGCGCAGGCCCTCGTGGATCAGCGCCTGGGCCAGCACGGTGGCCGTGGTGGTGCCGTCGCCGGCGATGTCGTTGGTCTTGGTGGCGACCTCCTTCACCAGCTGGGCGCCCATGTCCTCGAAGGTGTCCTCCAGCTTGATCTCCCGGGCGATGGTGACGCCGTCGTTGGTGATGGTGGGAGCGCCGAACTTCTTCTCGAGCACCACGTTGCGCCCCCGGGGGCCGAGGGTGACCTTGACGGCGTCGGCCAGCCGGTTCACCCCGTTCTCGAGGCTCCGGCGGGCCTGCTGGTCGAACTTGATCTGCTTGGGCACTACTTGTTCACCTTGGCCAGGACGTCGCGGCCGGTGAGGATCAGCAGGTCCTCGCCGTCGATGGTGATCTCGGTGCCGCCGTACTTCGAGTAGACGACGCGGTCGCCCACCTTGATGTCGAGGGGGATCACCTCGCCGGTGGTGTCGGCCCGGCGCCCGGGGCCCACGGCGAGCACCTCGCCCTGCTGGGGCTTCTCCTTGGCGGTGTCGGGGATGACCAGGCCCGACGCCGTGGTCTCCTCGGACTCCGTGGGACGGACCACGATGCGGTCGTCGAGCGGTTGCAGGTTCATAGCTTCGTCCTCCGGGACTGTCGTTAGCACTCTCGCCTGTCGAGTGCTAACGATAGGCGCGACGGCCCCTGTCGGCAAGTGGGCGCAGGCGCCCCGGGCCCTCCGGGCCGGCCCTCCGGCGGCCCGCCTAGGGGCCGACGAGGACGGGCAGGGCGAGGTTGGGATCGGCGCCGGCGCCGAGGGACGTGGGCCCGTCGGAGCGCAGCCGGAACCACCCGGCGGCCGCCACCATGGCGGCGTTGTCGGTGCACATCTCCCGGCTGGGCAGGAAGGGGCGGAGCCCGTCGGCGATGCAGGCGTCCAGCACCCGCTCGCGCAGCCGGCTGTTGGCGGCCACGCCCCCGCCCAGGACGATCCCGGTGGCGCCCACCTCGGCGGCGGCCCGCTGGGCCTTGGCGACGAGGACGTCGACCACCGCCTCCTGGAACGAGGCGGCGACGTCGGCGGTGCTCACCTCGGGGTGCTTGCGGACGTAGGTGACGACCGACGTCTTGATCCCGCTGAAGGAGAAGTCGTAGCCCTCCCGGGCCAGGCCCCGGGGGAAGTCGACGGCGGTGGGGTCGCCCCGCATGGCCAAGCGGTCGATGGCGGGCCCGCCCGGGTAGCCGAGGCCCAGGAAGCGGGCCACCTTGTCGTAGGCCTCCCCGGCGGCGTCGTCGATGGTGGACCCCAGCAGGCGGTAGCGGCCGTGGCCCTCCATGGCCACGAGCAGGGTGTGGCCGCCGGAGACGATGAGCACGACGAGGGGGGGCTCCAGGTCCGGCTCCTCCAGGAAGGCGGCGTAGATGTGCGCCTCCAGGTGGTTGACGCCGACGAACGGCACGCCCCAGACCAGGGCCAGCGCCTTGGCCGCGCTGAGCCCCACCAGCAGCGACCCGACCAGGCCGGGGCCCACGGTGGCAGCCACCGCCCCGATGCCCCCGTCGTCGATGCCCGCCTCGACCAGGGCCTCGGCGACCACCGGCGTCAGCAGCTCGACGTGGGCGCGGCTGGCCAGCTCGGGCACCACCCCCCCGAAGGCGGCGTGGAGGTCGACCTGGCTGCTCACGACCGAGGACAGGACCTGGTGCCCGTCGGCCACCACGGCGGCGGCCGTCTCGTCGCAGGACGTCTCGATGCCGAGGACCTTGAGCGGGGGCGGCGGCGGCGCGTTCATCGGTCTTCCTCCTCCATCCCGGCGGCGAGGGCCGAGCCGGCGGCGGCCAGGGCGGCCTCGATCCGGGACAGGCGGCGACGGTAGTCCACCCCGTCGATGTCGTCGGCCCACATGACCAGGGCGTCCTCGTTGGTCTCGACGTAGTAGTTCCTGCGCACGCCGGCGGGGGCGAAGCCGAACCGGCGGTACAACGACTGGGCGGCGGCGTTGGTGACCCGGACCTCCAGGGTGAGGTGGCGGGCGCCGTGGCCGGCGGCGGTGCGGACCATGCGCAGCAGCAGCCGGGAGCCGATCCCGTGGCGCTGCCAGCGGGGGTCCACGGCCAGCGTGGTGACGTGGCCGTCCTCGCCGCTCAGCATCAGCCCCGAGTAGCCCGCCACCACGCCGCCGATGAGCGCCACCGTGTACACGCGGGTGCCGCGCAGGGCCAGCTCGCTCATGAACAGCCGGAGCGACCACGGCCGCGGGTAGACCTGGGCCTCGATCCGGAGGACGCCGCGCAGGTGCCGGCGGCGCATCGGCGTGAGCACGACGTCGGGGGCCGGGGGCGGCTCGGGGACCCTGGCGGCCACTAGGGCGCCGCCCCCCCGGCCGGTGGCGGGGCGTGCTCAGGCACTCTGGCGGCGCTCCCAGTTGATCTCGGCGTCGGCCTTGCGCAGGTACAGGGGCGCGAGCTCGGACGGCTGCACGAACTCCTCCCGCAGGGCCTTGGCGTGTGCCAGCTGCACCAGGGCGGCGGGCGAGGGGTGGGCGAACGCGCCGTCGGCGATCGACAGGTGGCGGGCGTCGTCGAAGGCCCGGGCGTAGCGGACGGCCCCGTCGCCCACGAGGAGGCAGTCCTCCCCCATCGCCATCAGCTCCGACGCCAGCTCGCCCGGAGCGCACACCCGGGGCCTGGCCACCCGCTGGACGCCGCCGGGCACCGGGCGGTAGAGGGCGGCGAACACCTCGCCGCGGCGGGCGTCGATCACCGTGGCGATCAGCCCCTCGGTGTGGTGCAGGGCGAAGGCCAGTAGGTCGAGGCTGGAGAGCCCCAGCATGGGCACCCGCAAGGCGTGGGCCAGGGCCTTGGCCGTGGCGACGCCGACCCGCAGGCCGGTGAACAGCCCCGGCCCCACGTCCACCGCCACCACGCTCACCTCGTGCAGGTCGACCCGGGCCTGGGCGCACACGAACTCCACCGCCGGCACCAGCGTCTCGGCGTGGCGCCGGCCCCGGGCGGCGGTGAACGACGCCAGCACCCCCTCCACCCCGCCCAGGGCGCAGCCCACCTGGAGCGTCGCCGTCTCGATGCCGAGGATGATCACGCCGACCACCGCTCCAGGGCGGCCCGCAGCTCGGCCGCCCGGGAGGACCAGGAGGGCCCGACGACGCGCACGCCGATCGACCGCTCGTCGTCGCCCTCGCCGAGCTCGAGGCGGACCTCCAGGTAGTCGGCCGGCAGCACTGGCGCGATCACGTCCCCCCACTCCACGAGGGCCACGCCCCCGTCGTCGAGCAGCTCGGGCAGGTCGAGGTCGGTCACCTCCCGCAGGTTGTCCATGCGGTAGGCGTCGGCGTGCACCAGGGTGAGCCGGCCCCGGTAGGTGCGCACCAGGATGAAGGTCGGGCTGACCACCGGCTCGGTGATGCCCAGGCCGCGGGCGAAGCCCTGCACCAGCGTCGTCTTGCCGGCGCCCAGGTCGCCGGACAGCAGCACGACGTCGCCCCGCCGGGCCAGGGCGGCCAGGACGGCGCCCATCTCCCGGGTGTCCTCGGCCGACTTGGTGACGACGGTGATCACCGCCCACCGCCCGTGGCGGGGTGTCCTGCCGCTCGGCGAGCAGGCGCCGCTCGCGAGCCGACCCTCGTCACACCGGGACCGCCAGGTGCTCCTTGGCCCGGACCAGGTCGGCCCGGATCCCGGCCATGACCTCGCCGGCGGAGCCGCTGCGGAGCACGTACGAGGGGTGGTACGTCGGCACCACCACGGCGGCGCCGTAGGGGTACGCCCTCCCCCGCGCCGCCTTGATGCCCGCCGTCGTGCCGAGCAGCAGGCGGGCCGCGAAGTTGCCGAGGGTGACGATCACCCGGGGCGCCACCAGCTCGATCTGGCGCTCGAGGAAGGGCCGGCAGGCCGCGACCTCCTCGGGCCGGGGGTCGCGGTTGCCCGGCGGGCGGCACTTGACCACGTTGGCGATGTAGACGCGCTCGCGCGCCATGCCCAGCTCCTCCCGCAGGAGGCGGTCCAGCAGCCGCCCGGAGCGGCCCACGAACGGCTCCCCCTTGAGGTCCTCCTCGTGGCCGGGCCCCTCCCCCACGAACATGAGGTCGGCCCCGGGGTCGCCCACGCCGAACACCACCGTGGTGCGCCCGCCCGCCAGCGGGCAGCGGGTGCAGGAGAGCGCCTCGCGTTCGAGCTCCGCCATGGCGAGCACGACCGCGAATGGTACTGGCGCCGGGCCGGCAC
>JBOGHR010000273.1:0-1735 GCA_050744905.1 Acidimicrobiales bacterium | reverse complement strand
CCCGGGCGCCGTGCGGACCTCGACGTCGCGGAAGTCGACGGCCCCGAGCCCCACCCCAAGCGCCTTCATGGTCGCCTCCTTGGCCGCGAACCGGGCGGCCAGGCGGGGCGCCGGGTCGGCGAAGCGGGAACCGTAGGCCCGCTCGCCGTCGGTGAAGAGGCGCTCGCCCATCCGGGGGGTGCGCTCCAGGGCCCGCCGGAAGCGGTCGACCTCGACGGCGTCGATGCCGATGCCGATCACGGCCGGCCGGTCACGCCCGCCAGCGGTCGGCCAGGACGTGGACCGGCTGGGTGAGCAGGTCGACGATCCCCACCTCGCCCAGCACCTCCTCCCGCAGCGCCGGCTCGGTCTCGGTCACGGCGTCCACCAGCGCGTCCCAGCGGTCCCGGTAGCCCTGGAGGACGCCCTTGGCGTCGGCCGGCGCCAGGCGGTCGGCGAAGCGGGCGTGAAGCAGGGTCATGCCGACGACCTGGGCGTCCTTGGTCTCGGGCACCAGCACGATGGTGCGCCCGTCGCGGCGCCCCCGGGCCACGGTGACCTCCCGCTCGGTGGCGGCCCGGTGCTTGGTGCCGAGGAGGGCGGGGTTGGAGTCCACGCGCGACCTCAGCTCCCGGGCCACGCCGCCCCGGTCCACCACCGCGATGGTGGCCGTGCCGTCGGCCACCGACCCGTCGATGCGGTAGCGGGTGTAGCCGGTGACCTCCTCCACCGCGGCGTCGAGGGCGGCCAGCGTGCGCAGGGCCCGGTACCCGAGGCGGTCCCGGGCGGCGCCCGCGGCCAGCAGCTCGCCCACCAGCGGCACGCGGAACAGGGCCTCCTCCGAGCGGGAGATGCCGACCGTCACCGTCTTGGCCTGGTGCTTGATGGCGTCCACCGGGCGGGTGAGCGCCTCGATGGCCCGGGTGAGGGCGTCGGTGAGGTCCTGGATCACCACGCTGGGCGTGCCCACCTCGCCGAACTCCAGCTCGTAGCCCTCCAGCGGCGCCTGCTCGCGCGCGAAGCGCAGCAGCGAGGCGAGGCGCACGGCCACGGCGGCGTCGAGGGTTCCGTCGTAGGCCCCGCCCCGGAGGCCGTCGAGGAAGCGGGTGGCGGGGCCGTCGAGGCGGGTGGCGAGGGCGGGCAGCAGCTCGTCGGGCGAGGCCGCCGACGACGCCACCGCCTCCACCGCCGCCCGCGCCTGGCGGAACGGCAGGGCCTGGGCGTCGATGGCCAGGGCCGCCTCGTAGCCGAACAGGTGCCCGGCCATGGCCGACAGCACGAACGACAGCATCGGGTGGGCGGGCGGCACCTCCAGCACGTCGAGGGCGGCCGGGTAGCGGGCGCCCTCGGTGGCCACGACCACCGGCGCCGCCCGGTGGGCCCGGTAGATCGCCACCTCCTTGGCCACGTCGTCGGCGTTGGGGCCGGTGAGGCCGGCCGCGCACACCAGGATCATGGGCTCGGCCGACAGGTCGATGTGCTTCTTGTCCTCGGTGGCGTCGCAGGCGATCGACTTGTAGCAGAGCTCGGAGAGCTTGATCCGCACCTCCTCGGCCGCCACCTTGTTCACGCCGCTGCCCACCACCGCCCCGTAGCGGCGCGACGGAGCGAAGCGATGGGCCGCCTCGGCGATGTCGGCCCGGCGGGCGATCACCTCGGTCATGGCGTCGGGCAGCTCGCGCAGGGAGGCGAGCAGCTCGTGGCGGTGGCGCTCCTCGCCGGTGCCGGCCAGCTCGGAGATGGCGCAGGCCAGCAG